>JAZGHI010000228.1:0-4640 GCA_036480955.1 Candidatus Adiutricales bacterium | reverse complement strand
AGCCTCAAGCGTGTGCTGGGTCTTCATGGCCATAAACACCGCGTCTTGCGGCTGAAATTCAATTTCTGAAGGAAGACCGTAACAGGGGATGGGTAAATCTACGGTTTCAAGAGGGGTCCTGAAGGTCAGGCCCTTTTTTTGAATGGCTTCAAGATGGGCTCCACGAGCTATCAGCAAGACTTCATGCCCATGCTGGAAAAGACGGGCGCCGATGGTTCCGCCGATGGCCCCCGCGCCGTATATTATGTACCGCATAATACCTCCATGGGTTGGTTAAATCATTAACAGGTAGATTGAATCGAGCTTTTTCGCCTGTAACGTGCGCTTAATCAGCTTCGTTTTTCAATCTGTTCGATTAACCCCTTAAAAATAAGGGAATGAAAAGGAAGGAATAAATACCAATAAAATTTCCCGAACCGGCTTTTGGTGAAAAAGTAGGCCTTTACGGCGAGAGTCCGGAAATCTGAGGCATCTTCGATCGTAAATTCCAACCAGGCCTTTCCCGGCAGCTTCATCTCCGCGCGCAAGAGCATCCTCCGGTTAACCTGGATATCCTCAACCCTCCAGAAGTCGATAACGTCATTGACCGCAAGCGTGGAGAGGCTTTTTCTCCCGCGTGCGGTACCCACGCCGAAAATAAGGCGGTCCATACTGCCGCGGGCCCGCCACATCCAATTATTATTGAACCACCCGGTTTTCCCGCCAATCTGCTTCACGGATTGAAAGAGGGCCGAGGCCTCTTTCTCTGATACCAACTCGAAAAAACTGGTATACCGCGGCTCATGTTCAAGCTCATTGAGCTTAATGGCCAGCTCTTGCGCCGGTGGATAAGCGTCAGACCAACGGGTGTATACTTTGTCCTGTTCCTCACGTGTCAAGGCCCTCAAAACAGATTCCCGATACGACAAGGGCTCAAAGGGCACATATTTCCTGATCTCATTTTCACGGCAGATCACTTCGTCTTTGAGTCCCTCGATCAGGGGTCGGGTTATCTGAGCCGGGACCGGTGTAATGAGGCTGGCAAAATATGAATAGAGCCTGATGTCTCTCAAGGGTGTGCGCAGAAAAAGCACTTTTTTATTAATCACTTCAGCGAATGTTTTAAGCATCTCTTCATAGGTCAATATATCCGGACCACCGATGTCAAAAGATCTGCCCGCTGTCTCCCCGCTTTCCAGCGTTCCCACTAAATATTTGATAACGTCTCTCACACCGATAGGTTGACACCGGTTTTGGGTCCAATGGGGGATGAGAAGAATGGGCATGCGGCTAATCAGGTGCCGGATGATTTCGTAGGAAGCGCTGCCGGAACCTATTATTATGGCCGCCCTTAAAAAGGAAACCGGTATACATCCTGATGAGAGTTCCGTGGCCACGGCTATCCTGTTCTTCAAATGGTCAGACTCGCTTTTTATGGTATCACCAAGCCCACCCAGATAGATGATGCGGTTCAACCCTTGCTCCTCAGCCGCGTTTCTAAAATTCACCGCGGCCTGAATGTCGGCGGCCTCGTATTTTTCAGTGCCCAGCCGAAGGGAATGAATCAGGTAATAGGCCGTATGAACGTCTTTAAAAATATTCTTCAATGTATCACTCATCAGGATATCACCCACCATAACCTCCACACCCGGCCAGCGTTCTTGATAGGCTTCCGGTGTCCCACGGACAAGCAGGACCACACGGTACCCTCGAGCCAATAATTCAGGGACCAGACGTCCGCCTACATACCCTGAAGCCCCGGTCACAAGTATTTTGCCGAGCTTAGGCTTCGGCACGGTGGGTAAATCCACGCAGAAAAGTGCATCCGGGTCCCAGTCCCTGGGCGAAGGATGGCTGATGTTATTTTCTTTGGTATTCTTTAAAATCATGGGCCGGTAATTCTCTGTTTCGCTTTTCTATCCAGCTTTTAAGCCTATCACCAAACTTACGAACTCGCTACCTTCGAAATGCTTGCGGGAAATGCTTTCAGCCGTCTGTAATCCGGCCCGCAGATCCTAGGGCTGGTGTTCTTTAGAGATCAGATCATTTTCCAGTTAAGATTATCTTATGAAAATATCTCTATCTTACCGCTCAGCAGGCCCGCTCATGTTCGCCCTCGATAAGTGACCGGAGGAGCTGAATCCGCCCGATATGCAGCGCGGTATGGGCCGTGGTGATGAAAAGCCAGTGAGCCACGCTAAGGCCTTCATCCGATGTGGATGGGATACTGTGGAAAGCGCCTTCGTCCAACGAATCGATGAATTCATGGCTCTTCTCCCGTACCTCCCGTACCCAGGCGAAAACGTCTTCCACCCGGCCGATTGAATCCCGGAGGTCTCCACTGGGCCATTCCGGACCGAAGACGAGAAATTCCGGGGGTACTATGTTTTGAGCCAGACCCTGGAGAAAGACGCCCAGGTGTACCCGTTCCCGGTGGGCGATATGGCCCACTTGCCAGAGTATACAGAGGTTTTTTGGGTCAGGGGTCCAGAAGAGCTGATCCTCGTTCAATCCCCGGATTTCCTTGAGCGGATCAGCGTACCAGAAGCCATTTCCGTATAAAAAATGGCTTACCTCTTTCCATTTGGACATTTTTTCCTCCCTCCCTCCCAATAATACAGACTGTTACTTTTGAAATATAAGAAGAGTGAAATAGATTAGATATAACCATATCTAGACCATCACCAAAGAACAATCATTTTTCATTAGAATAGTTGTTAAAGTACTTGTTAAAATACTTGTTAAGAAGGAGCATCGAAAAATAAGCATTACCATACAGTCTGGGCTATACCTATTTAGCTAATTGCTATTCAAGCTGTATCCATAAAGTTACATATATAAATAAATCGTGCTGAACATTTGAAGGCAGACCGGGTTTCCACAGACACTTTAATTCCGCGGGCAATTGACAACCAGGAACTAATCAGATATCTATAATTCTTTGCCAGGGAAGTTCCTGGTTTATTTCAAACAGTTGGAGAGATACGATATGTCCGATTTCGAGTTTTCGCGGATAAAGCGGTTGCCCCCTTATGTGTTCGCCACAGTCGACGCGCTCAAGATGAGCGCCCGGCACGCCGGGGAAGACATCGTCGATCTAGGCATGGGCAATCCAGACCTTCCCACGCCGAAGCACATTGTGGAGAAGATGGTGGAAGCAGTCCAAAAGGGCCACAACCACCGCTACTCGGCTTCCCGCGGAATCACGAAACTGAGACACGCTATTGCCGGATGGTATCGACGGAAGTACGAGGTGGATATAAATCCGGAGACCGAGACCGTGGTCACCATTGGGGCCAAGGAAGGCATAAGCCATCTGGTGCTGGCCACTATCAGTCCGGGAGAAGTGGTCTTCGCTCCCAACCCGACCTACCCTATCCACCCATATTCGGTAATCATCGCCGGTGGAGATCTGAGGTCTATTCCGATTGCCCCGGATCGGGATTTTATGGAGGATTTGACCACGGCCATGAAACAGACCTGGCCAGCGCCCAAAATGCTGATTATCTCTTTCCCCCACAATCCGACCACGGCCGTGGTTGATCTAAGTTTTTTCGAGGAAGTGGTCGAATTCTGCCGGGAACACGGGATACTGCTCATACACGATCTGGCTTATGCCGATCTGACCTTTGACGGATTCGAGGCGCCGAGCCTGCTGCAAGTCAAAGGGGCCAAGGACATCGGTGTGGAAGTCTTCTCCATGTCCAAGAGTTACAGTATGGCTGGATGGCGGGTAGGGTTCGTATCCGGAAACGAGGAGATGGTAAAGGCGCTGACCCGGATAAAAAGTTACCTTGATTACGGGGCGTTCCAACCCATCCAGATCGCGGCCATTATCGCCCTCAACGGAGATCAATCCTGCGTGAGAGAGATCAACGGCATTTATAAACAGCGCCGGGATACGCTGATAACGGGCTTAAACCGTATCGGCTGGGAAGTCCCGGCCCCCAAGGGAACCATGTTTGTCTGGGCCAAGATCCCCGAGCAGTTCAGCCACATGACCTCAGTGGACTACGCCAAGATGCTGATCCGGGAGGCCAAAGTCGCGGTGAGTCCCGGCCGGGGTTTTGGGGAATACGGTGAGGGGTACGTCCGGTTCGCCTTGGTGGAGAATCCCCACCGCATCAATCAGGCCATTCGAGGTTTGAGAAAGGTTATCTGCGGATGAGTCCTTTGAAAATAGGTATGATCGGCTGGGGAACAGTCGGTACGGGTGTGGCTAAGATCCTCCTGGAGGACCAGGACCTGATTCAAAAAAAACTGGGTCAGCCCATAAAACTGACCCGGATAGCCGATCTGGACCTGACCACGCCCCGTCCGGTCGAAGTGGACCGGTCGATACTGACTACCGAGGCCGATCAAATCCTCGACGATCCGGAGATCGGTGTGGTCATCGAACTCATCGGCGGCCTGGAACCGGCCCGTACCATGACTTTAAAGGCTATCTCCGCCGGCAAACATGTGGTTACGGCCAACAAGGCCTTACTGGCCACCCATGGCCCCGAGATTTTCAGCGCGGCTAAAAGAAATGGGGTCGAGGTACTGTTCGAGGCCAGTGTGGCCGGCTGCATCCCCATTATCAGAACGCTTAAAGAAGGCCTGGCCGCCAACAGGATTAATTATTTTTTCGGTATCCTCAACGGCACGGCGAATTATATCTT
>JAZGHI010000227.1:0-9468 GCA_036480955.1 Candidatus Adiutricales bacterium | reverse complement strand
AAGAGAACCTAAGTCTTCCTCGCTAATTTTTAATCCGCTCGGAATATGTCGATGCAAATAAGACACTTATGGTAATAAACAAACCTTTTGCTTTAAAAGATATCCGGGGAGCCATAACAAACCATCTAATCAGCCTCTCTGGCGTCCAGGCTTCTGAGACCCATGCGAATGGGGACATAGATCATTAAGGTATTGGCCAACATTACTCCAGTAAAGCAGCCGACAATAACCATGAGCTTCCATTCCGGCAAAGGGACACCCTGGTGTTCGGCCACGAAAATAGTGTAAACCGGCCACGCTTCGAGTATCACCACCACCGCTACATAAATGGCGCTTATAATCATGAAGACCATCCCGCCGAATCCGGTGGCCACCTGGGCTATATTTTCAGTCTCGAACCGTGGATAAACGGCCCCCAGCCCGATACCCAGAGATACGATACCAAAGACGGTGAAAAGGATGGTTATAGTGGATATGATCATCATAAATGGCGTAACGTCCAGGAGATAGTTGGAGAAGACGATTAATACCTCGGCGATAATCAAGAGGGGTGGGAGATAGATCCAATACTTGGTCCAGAGAAATCTTTTCAGGCTCAAAGGAGAGGAGCGGATAATCCAGTAGGAGAATCCTTCCAGGCTTACGGCCGGAAAAACGAATCGAACCCCGAGAGAGGCTATGACAAAGGAGGCCAGGCCGATATTTAAAAAGGATATGAAGTTTTGAAGGTAAAAGGTTGGAATAGGGGACTTTTTTAAGGGCAGAACTGAAAAATTATACAGATAAACTACAATGAGGGCCAGCAGAAGCAGTAGCTGGGACCATTGGGAATTATCTCTGAAAAAAGTCTTGGTATCCTTGGCGATAATAGCCCGGCTAGCCGGTGAAAAAGGAAGCGAGGTAAAGTAAATCAGGACGTCCAGGGGGCCGGTACGCGAAAAAATTTTCCGTGCCGCTTCTTGAGACTTTGAGAATCCGTGGCCGTACAGCAAGTTGGCCGTCCAGGATGCCGTCACCGCGCAGAAGGCAGCGGTTGTGGTCAGTAAAGCCAAGTAAAAGAAGGAATCGGAGTAGCTTCTGGAAACCAGATGCGGCCATAAAACCTCCGAAACCCAGTAACTCGGAAAGTAGGGCGAAGAAGGTGAGCGCATCGAGGCGAAGTAGCTGACAATCGAGGTGAAGGCGTCGGGATTGACCAACTGCTCCGGCCTCATCATGCGAAACAGGAGATAGAGGATGATGGCCAGGGCCATGGCCATAAGAAGCAGGATATCCTTCGTACGTTGGGCCGGGAAGATGTTGACCAGGATAAGGGTAAATATTACGCCGACGGCTCCACTTAGAACCAGGAAAGGAACCACCACCGCAACCAGGTGCAGGTAATAGACCGCCCCGGCCTTAAAGACCAAGCCATAGGCCAGAAAGACCGGCAGCCCGAAGAAGACCACCATCCAGGAACTATCCACCAATGTGGCGGTGAACCGGGCCCAGAAAATGCTTTCCAGACTGGTAGGTGAGGCGTGTATGGTCTCCAGGTCCTTGGACAGAAAAAACGTAGAAAGCGTGGTAATGATATTCGAGAAGACTAAAAGAGCGAAAAAGGTCAACCAGACCATGCCCATAAGTTTTTGTGCCAGGACCTGCCCGAATCCTTCCACCGCCTTGAAGTAAGCCAGGGCCTTGACGAAACCAATCATGATAGCCGCCCAGAAACCAGCCGCCACCAAAAGCATAACCAGCAGCTTCATGACCGACCCTTCCTCTCCTTTCCGGAACCTGTTCAAGAGAGAAAAATATCTGGGAGATAGGAGCAGAAAATAGGTCTTCATGATTTAATCTGTAATTCTGAGAAAATCCGCTAAAATCTGTTCTTCGTGGCCGCCGGTAAGTTTAAGGAAGGCCTCCTCGAATTGCTCCGAACCGGTGTCGGCTTGCGCTTTGAGTTCCTCGAGGGTGCCGCTTATAAAAAGCCGGCCTTGAAGTATGATCCCAATTCGGTCACAAACCTCGGCCGCCACGGCCAGGGTGTGAGTAGACATTAATATGGCAACTCCATTTGTTCGAAGCTGCCGAAATATATTTTTAACCAGGCGCGCGCCTCTTGGGTCGAGTCCGACCATAGGTTCGTCTACGATCAATACCTTTGGCTGGTGGAGGAGGGCGGCCGACATGATTAGGCGCTGTTTCATGCCGTGGGAGTAACTCTCAACCAGTTCATCCTGCCATTCTGTCAGTTCGAACAGCTCAAAGAGTTCGGCCGCGCGTTGGCCGAGGATGTTGTTGCTTACGCCGTACAGCCCGGCGATGAAACGTAAGAATTCGAATCCGGTTAATTTTTCGTATAGAAATGGACGGTCCGGGATAAAGCCGATCGATTGTTTTGCGGCGGTTGGATTTTTTTCCAGGTTCTGGCCGTTGATAAAGATCTGACCTGAAGTGGGTTTTAAGGTCCCGGCAATCATCCTGATGGTAGTAGTTTTGCCCGCGCCGTTCGGTCCGAGAAATCCATAGATTTCACCAGGTTTTACTTCCATGGACAGATTGTCCACAGCCCGAACCTGCTTAAACCTTTTAGTTACCTCAACCAGTTTAATCATTTTACCTCAAGAATCTGAACTTCAAGTCTGCCGATAACACGAACCATTTCCACCTGCCGGGAAAGGCCGCCAGTCATAAAACGGATATGGGTCGCGTCGGCCGGAGACTGGCCCAGCACCGGGTCGAAAGCCAGCCACTTGCCCCAGTAAGCTTCTACCCAGGCATGATAATAAAATCGGTCCTCAAAATAAAGGACACCCACGGCCAAACGGGTGGGAACACCGGCCGCCCTGAGCAAGGCCGCGGTCAGGACCGAGTGTTCGTTACAATCCCCAACTTTCATTTCGAGTACCTGCACCGCGCTGGGGATGGAAACGGTGGGCCGTTTTTCCAGGTTCTCGTAAACCCAGATCATGATTTTGTCCATTATTTGTAAGGGAGATTTCAGACCGGCGGCAATGGATCTGCTCTGCCTGATAATTCTCGGATCACGGCTTTGGATAAAATCCGTGCTCTTAAGGTAAGGTTTCAAACCGGAATCTCGCATGGGAAGCCGCTCTTCATCCCGGACGTCTATTTTTTCGCGGAAAATCTCCACAATGTCCCCGTCAAGACGCTGGCGTCCCCCGTCCAACTCAAATCCCTTAAGATTAATACCTTTAAGCCGAACTTTGAGATATCTCGTACTCCGAGGGTCTTTAATGGTTCTATTCGTGCTGGCCGAGGTGGCCCTGACCACGTCGAATAAAGAGGCTCGCCCGGCCAGGCCTTTTCGGGCCTCTTCCGGTGTGGTCTTAATCATTGACATGCCCAGAAGACCTTCCTCTTTAAGGGTTTGTCCCGTTGAATCAACCCAAACGTAGGACTGCGTGTCGAAATAGTCCATCCTGATCCGATAAGTGTCTACTTCAATCCCTTTAATAAGGAGTCTTTCCGTGTCCTCAACAACTACGTCAACCTGACGGCTGCTAAGAGTGGAAGGATCAAAGAGCGTCAGACGATGGCGTTGGCCTTTCTTAAATCCTTCCTGAGCCAGGTAGGGTATAATGCCGATCGATAGTCTCGGGACTTCTTTCAGCTTGATCCGGGTCGTATTTTTATAACCGCTGGTCAGGGTTGTCAGGTCCAGATCCAGGCCGGACAGGACGCCGGTAACCTGAAACCGGACCGGGCCGGCGGAAAGGAAGAAATGGAAGGATTTTAGATCCATGGCCCTGTTCAGCCGGGCTGAATTAACGGTGCGGATCTCCTGGACCCGGCCTAACAGTTTCAAGCGCATATAAGTTTTTGAATCAACTATATATCCCTGTTCGAGCCGAGTAATTGATTGGACGGAATATCCAATTTTTTGGCCCTTCATGTGGATGGACATCCAGGTTTCTGAATCCAGAAGTTCCGCGGCGGAAACATCGGGAAGGCTTGGTACAAAATGGACTTTTCTGACCAACAGAATGATCATCAAAACCCATATTACAACCAATAATGTTTTAAAGGTGTTTTTTAGGTGCTTCCCGGTAAGCATGTGGGCAATTCTCACCGGGTTTAGTTTTTAACTTTAGCCATGATAATTAAGTCGTATCTGGAGCCTGGCCCATTCGAGTTAACAAATTAAACGCATTTTCACGCATGGCCTCGAAATCTTTCTCGTTTAACCCGGCCCCCAGAGCAACGGTCCGGGCAAACTCAAGATCAATGAGATCAGAAGGGGCGTGAGCGTCCGTATTCAGGATCATACCGGCGCCATGTGATGAGGCTAGGCGAGCCACATGGCCATTGGTAAGACTGTGGCCCTTGCGTGCGGTAATCTCCAGCAGAACCCCCTTATTTTTGGCCAGGTCTGTTTCTTCCGGCGTAATCAGTCCCGGATGGGCCAGAATGTCAACACCAGCCTCGATGGCCGCCAGATTCGTCCCAGTGGCCACCGGTTCCACGGGTGTCTCGCCGTGAGCCACCACCACGGACGCGCCTAGTTCCCGGGCTTTTATGGTAAGCGGGCCGAAGAGGGCAGGGGGAACATGCGTTAATTCGACACCAGGCACAATCTTTATAGAAAAATGAGGGTTTACCTCAGAGGCCAGCTTTAGCGCTCGATTAATAATGAAATCCAGGTTCGAAGGATCGGCGTGGTCGGTCAATGCTATGGCCCGGTATCCTTTTACCTGGGCGCGGCGGGCCAGTTCCGCGGGCAGCAGAACACCATCACTGAAGAAGGTATGAGTGTGCAGATCAATCATCACATCAAATCTTTTATGGCTATCAGGTTTTTATGAAAGGGGAGGAAAAACAGGATTAGAATAGAGCCGGTTAAAACGCAATTCCGGCTGAAATCAAAGCCGCCGGTAGAGGAAGGTAGAGAGTTACATCCTGTATTTTCCAAAATCCTTGGGAGAGAGGTTTTCCAGGATTTCGGTCCACTTTTTGGCTTCTTCCGTCTCTACCATCTCCTGGCCTTTCATTTCCCCGGGAGACGATTTTTCAAACACCTGCTCCTGGACGAAAATCGGAGACTTGCTCCTCAGCGCCAAGGCAATGGCGTCACTGGGGCGCGAGTCAATGGTCAGTTTCTTCCCTTCTTTGACAGTGTGGATAATAGCGAAGAAAGTATTGTCCCGAAGGTCACACACTTCCACCATCTCTACTATTCCGCCCAATTTTTGGATCGTGTCGACCATGAGGTCATGTGTCATTGGCCGTGCAAATTTAATGTTTTCAAGTTCACTGGCAATGGCCGTGGCTTCCAGAAGCCCAATCCATATGGGAAGAGTTCTGTCCCCGTTTTCTTCTTTCAGAATAATTATGGGGCTATTTGTCGTCTGGTCGATTGTAAGACTAGCTATATTTACTTTAACAGGCATTGAACACCTCCTTACACGATCTTGAAAATAAGGTGCCGTGTCAATTTAAGTCTGGTCTTTTTATCATAATTTTAACTGCTTACAGAAAGTTCATAAAACTCAAATAATTATCAGAGGAGGTGTTCAGGAGTAAAACTCATTTCAGTTGTGATTTATTCGGCTTAAAAGCTCCTCTATACTTTTTAATATTAACCTGTTCTTCTGTATCGAACAAGTACTTTCTGTTTATGGCTTTTTTCTGAGTTGCCCCGCAGCCCCGATCCACTGCTCTGGCTTCGAAACTTATTTCTAATGATGCCAGAACCTTACTCTCCCTGTCAAGGATATCTTTCTTGGTCCGGAATACCGACTGGAGAAGTGATATTTAACTGCAGGGCTCGATTAGGAGATAGGGTAGGGGATCATCGATGTGAATTGGCAGGCCGGCTGGCCGGAAAAGAGGGAATCCCCAATAGTCTGATCAGGACTTTAATCAAAAATTTCAGCTTTATGATGGAAATACCGTCTGGTATACCCATCCTGCCGGATTCAAGGGAGGTAAAAGTGAGACTAATAGAGAGAAAGATCTACGTATATTTTGTTAGAGAATCAGGTGATGTCCGGGGAATTTCCCGGCCGGTATAATTCACCGCGCAGGGAATTGGCGTATGCTTCCAGGACCACGACCTGTTCAAGACGTCCGGTAAGTTCTTCGGTCCCTGAAAAATTGACTATCCTGTTCGTCCGGGTCCTTCCGGTCATCTGTCCGGTTTGCCGTTTGCTCGGTCCTTCGACCAGGACCTCGGCGTGTGTCCCCACCAGGGCCTTATTTTTTGCCAGAATTATTTCTTTCTGTAAGGCCTGAAGCGTGGACAGGCGCGCACTCTTAATTTCATCAGGAATTTTGTCTTCAGACCGGGAGGCCTTGGTCATGGGCCGGTCGGAATATTTGAAGGAGTAGATTCCGTCGAACCTCACCCTCTCAAGCAGGTCCATGGTCTGGTCAAAATCAGCATCTGTTTCCCCTGGAAAACCGACTATTATGTCTGTGGAGATAGCCACTTCCGGACAGACGTCGCGCAGGGCGTCTACCCGGTCTAGATAATTCTCCCGCGTGTATTTCCGGCCCATGGACTTGAGAGTGCGTGTTGATCCGGATTGGGCCGGGAGATGGATGTGCTCGCATAGCGTTTTTGTTTCAGCCAGGGCTCTGATCAATTCCGGTGACAGGTCTTTGGGGTGTGAAGTGGTAAACCTGAGGCGGTAAAGACCCTCTAAATCCGAGATACGCTCAATCAGCTCAGTGAAATTGGTGCTGGGTTTTAGTCCATGTCCGTATGAATTGACGTTCTGTCCCAAGAGAGTAATTTCCCTCACACCCTGGGCCAGCAATCCTTCGGCTTCAGCCAGTATATCCGCAGGCGGCCGGCTGGCTTCGCGGCCGCGCAGATAAGGGACCACGCAGTAGGCGCAAAAATTATCGCAGCCCTGCATGATGGTGATGAAGGCCTTGACCGGTCCGGCCGCGGAAGCGATTTTCGGCGCAGTGGGCAGGTGGTAATCAAACTCGATGTGGCAAACCTGTTTGCCGTTCCGGCGCACCTCCTCGACCAGGCGCGGCAGACGGTGTACACCGTGGGTGCCCACGACCAGGTCCAGGTGCGGGACGTTTTTCAGAAGGTTTTCCCCCTCCTGCTGGGCCACACAACCGCTCAAGCCGACGATGAGGTCCGGCCTCTTTTCTTTGAGCTTCCGCAGCCTGCCCAGATAGCTGTAGACCTTCAGCTCGGCCTTCTCCCTTATACTGCAGGTATTAAGCAGAATAAAGTCCGCCTGTTCCAGGTCCGTGGTCTGCGTGTAGTCCTGCTCGGCCATGAGACGTACCATCCGTTCTGAATCGTACTCATTCATCTGGCAGCCAAAGGTGGCTAGATACATCCGGCGCTTCACAATAGCTTTTCCTATTTACCAAAACTCAGGATTCTTTAATAAACTCATTACCATGTAATGGTCTAACTTAAGGGAATTATTATTTCAAGCCAAAATGTCAATAATTATGCGGCCGTGAATTCCGGCTGCTTACTGTACTGAAAATCACGGGATTGTTTGAGGCACCTGGGATTCTGTCAAATATTTAGGATTTTGAGCGTGTAAGATATTTTTACTATAATATATTGTCCCTATAAAAGGACGCGGTTTCAAGAAGGAATGTTTGAATAGTATTTCGCAGTTTATAAAATTTTAAAACCGGCAGCTTTTCCCCTATTTTTTCATCCATATATAAAGACCGGTTGATTTCGATCATAACCGAGGAAACCCTTTTGTCTTTTTGGTAATGCTTAATGGGAACAAACGTACCGGCGAACGGCGTATCTCTCTTAACCTTAAGATCTACGCTTTTAAAACACTCCTCTACAAATTCAATTAGCTTCTCAGGAGAATGAAAACTATCCGTGCCGATACAGAAATCCGGGCGATTTTTATCCTGGTTCAATTCATAGGATAGTGGTTGTGCGGGGAAGGAGTGAAAATCGATAATGAGGCATTTCCCAAATCTATCAATTACTCTCTCTACCTGGTCCTCGAATGATCTGTGATACGGGTCGAAGTAAGTTTGAAGGAGCTGTTCCCGTTCGTTTTCCGTAAGATTTCTCAAAGGCCGGCCGTCGGAAGTGCGGGTATACACAGTTCCCATACCCATTGAGGCCATTATTTCATCTTCATCGTTTCGAAACCTTTCCGGGTCCACTACGAGACGGCTGTATCTGTTTTTGATAGTGATACCGAATCTAGAATCGATGTCCGACAGTTCATCAGTGAAGGCATCGGTCATTTTTATCAACTCAACCCGCAGGTCCTGTTCCGATAAAAGAATTCCGGCCCTCACGTCCCGGGGTATTTCAACGGAACAGTGGGGTACGTGGACGATCAGGGGGTATTCAAGGTTCATTAGAATTCAGCGTCAGTCCGGTCCTTGACCGGGCTTACGAGTCCGCCGGAATCTTAAGTTTTCCCAGACCGGAAGAAGCGGTCCGGGCCATGTATACATTGGTTGAATATGGCCGAATAAAAAGGCGGTTCGCCCGTGGACAAACCGCCTTGGATTAATTTGCTGGATAGAGATTAGAGCCTTTCCATAAATTCAGACACGGCCTTATTGAACTGATCCGGGACCTCGATGGCCGACGCGTGGCCGGTGGGAAAGATCACGGAGGTCGAGTCCTTGAATCTTTCCTCCATCGACTTGACAGTGTCGAGGGCCATGAACGCATCGTGTTCACCGGCGATTATCAACACAGGGCATTTCACCTGGCCCAGATCGGGCGGATCAGCCATGGCGGCCATCATGCCCTGCATAATAGCCTGGTAATATTGAAGATTATTCCTCAGCTTGACCGCTTTATATTTCTCGAAAAGAGCCGGGTCCTTCTCTTTCAATCCGGGTGAAAGGGAATTTTCAGCCATTGCTTCGGCTATTACGTTGATGTCCCCGGATTCATACATTTTCGCCATTTGCTCACGCCGCTGAGTCATCTCAGCCATCTGTTCTTCTGATGGCTGTACATTGGGATCCATAATACCGCTGTTGGCCATAACCAGTCCATTAACCTTCTCAGGATATTTTAAGGCGAGTGTGAGAGCAATCCGGCCGCCCATGGAATAACCCAGCACGCAGGCCTGGCCTATATCGAGGGTTCTCAGAAGGGCTTCCAGGTCGTCTGCAAAAAGCTCCATGCTGAAGTCGCCTTCCGGTGTCTCGGTTTCACCGTGGCCCCGGACATCATAAGTCAAAACCCGGTAATTTTTTGACAACTCGCGTACCTGTTCCGGCCACATGGTCAGGTTGTCGCTGAAACCGTGAATAAGTACCAGGCATTTCCCGGAGCCGGTTGACTCATAATTGATGTTTATCCCGTTAGCGTTAACCTTCATGATAACCTCCTGTAATGATGGTCGAGAAGAAATGTTTCAAAATTTGTTCGGGACCGGGATGTTTCCGGGGTTTCAAACTTTCAAGCGATAATTTTTCCGTGATTCGCCCAACTATCCCATTTTCTCTCCGCGAATGTCAACTCTATTTGGAGACCTCTGTAAA
>JAZGHI010000226.1:0-3760 GCA_036480955.1 Candidatus Adiutricales bacterium | reverse complement strand
CCTGAAGGCACGGCCAGCACCAGAGCGCAGATAAATGAGGCCTTTCGATTTTTTTGGCCGTTCATCTGCTTCAAGACAAGAGCACATTTTTCATCATCAGTGGCCTCTTCACCGGCCCAGCGGGCTGAGTGAACGCCGGGAGCCCCGGCCAGGGCTTCCACTGACAGGCCCGAATCGTCGGCCATGGCTGGAAAACCTAAAATACGGGCATAAAAATGGGCCTTTTTATACGCGTTTTCTTCAAAAGTTTCGCCATCTTCTACCGGTTCCGGTGTCGGCCCGAAGTCATTGAGGGTCATAATCCTTACCGGGGCGTCCATCAGGAGGTCTTCCATTTCCTTGACTTTATTCTTATTCGTCGTAGCGAGAATGAGAGGTACTTTTTTCATGGTTCCTTCCCGGTCGGACAGGTCAATGTTTTTCTTAATTAACATACTTCTAAATAGTTGTTTTTTCAACGGGAATCGGGCAACTTAAATAATTATCATGTATAAAGATACAGGGCCGAGAACCTGGTTATTATAAGTTCCATCCAGACATAATAAATTTGAGCCGTACCCTAAGAAAGTTAGTATTTGCTTCACCCTTGACCATACCCGGCCGCACTGATACAGTCTTTCTCACACAGAGGCCCATGTTCATCAAGCGCTCAACAAATTTTTACCGATTCAGGCAAATTAAGGGTGGTATTATCGGGGACCGGAGAGGAAATAATGGCATTTACAGATAGGAAGGAACTGCTTGAGAAGGCGGTGGATTTCCACGGTCACCTTTGCCCCGGACTGCTCATCGGATTCCGGGCCGCTCTCTTAGGCTTGAAAACCCTGGACGGCAAGCGATCTGAGGACGAGGAATTAGTGGCCATCGTTGAAAACGATTCCTGCGCCGTCGACGGTATCCAATCAGTGACCGGCTGTACTTTTGGTAAGGGAAATCTGATTTTTCGCGATTATGGAAAGCAGGTCTTTACTCTGGCCGACAGATCTAACGGCCGTGGGATCAGACTGTCTTTCCGAGGCGATCGGTTAAAGACAAAAATCGATGAGGGGGTAACGGACCGCGATGCGTTCATCAACGTCCTGCTCGACTCCGCGGATGAGGAGCTTTTCCATGTTAAGGAAGTAACGGCGGTTCTGCCTGATTCTGCCCAAATACATCCCAGCCTGACTTGCGAAATCTGCGGAGAGAGCGTCATGGAGACCAGGGTCGCGCACGTTCGTGGGGAAAAAATGTGTCTGGAATGTCTCCTGAAAGGTGACCCGGAGACTAGGCTGACCCAGATAGCCAGTTTTCTCTTCGAAACAGGGATGCTGAAGAAGACACCGCGTTCCGGTTACCAATTTCTTGGAAACGGTTCGGAAAGTGTGGCCGAACATTCCTTTCGCACCACCATTCTGGGTTTTATTCTGGCCAGCCTGACCCCAGGCGCGGACCGGGGCAAGGTTGTAAATCTCTGCCTTTTTCACGATCTACCCGAGGCCCGTACCGGTGACCACAACTACGTGAACAAACAGTACGTAACGGTGGATGAAATCCAGGCCGGAACCGATGCCGCGGCCAACGTTCCCTGCGGACCGGAAATCGAGTCTCTCTTGTCTGAGTTCAGGGAAAAAGAGACACTCGAATCGCTTCTGGCCAATGACGCTGACCAATTGGATCTAGCCGTTGAATTAAAAGAGAAGCAAGACCTGGGAAATCGATACGCGGCTGACTGGCTGGTATACGCCGGCAAACGAATAAAGACCAAGGCTGGGAAAGACATTTTTACGGCTATCATAAACACGGACTGGTCCCAGTGGTGGTTCGACCGCGAAAAGGAACACCTGTGGGTAAGGGATGATTAGTCCCGGCCTTCACATACGTCAGGGTGTGGCGCTGGATCTAAGCCTGGCGGTAATAGTCTCGGTCTGGCTCCACATCATAGGCCTTCTCGTCTGGCGGTATGTGTCTCCCTCTCCAGCCATTCTTGACCAGCCGCCCCGGTTTATAGAGGTTGAAATCGATATATCCCAACCAATTCAAAGGCTGGAAACCGAACCGGAAACAGCAGCGGAAGAAAATCGCACCGTCGAGAAGACGGCCGGACTTTCCGAGGCTAAGCCTCCGACCTGGCTGGAAGAGGAAACCATCTCCCTGGAGAGCAAGTCGCCGCTGTATCTGTCTTATCTGCACGAGGTAAAAAATCGAATCAAAAACAGTTGGGTGCTGAAAGCCGGAAATGAGATCCTAGGACGGGACGGCCAACTGCTTATTGTTTTTACATTGGCCAATAACGGACGTCTATTAAGGGTGGAACTAGACACTTCATCCGGGCAGGCCATTCTCGATCGGGCCGCCTTGACGGCTGTTCGTCAGGCTGTGCCCTATCCCGCCTTTCCGGATCACATAAAACTTAAGAGACTGAATATCCGAGCGGTTTTCGATTACCGTTTTAAATACATTGGTGTCAGATAAGGGACAAAGGCCATGCCTGAAAAAACACGGCAGAAAATACACCGGAAGACACGGGTAGGAATCCTGTTCGGGGGGAAGTCGGCGGAACACGAAGTTTCACTTCAATCGGCTAAAAATATTTTGGAGGCCATAGATAGGGATAAGTACGAAGTGACCCTGATCGGGATCGATAAGAACGGCAAATGGTCACTTTTTGACGATTCATCGTATCTGCTCAACGCTGACGATCCAAAAAAAATCAGCCTTGGACCGGCCAGCCGCGAGGTGACTTTAAATCCGGGGTCAAGGTACAACAATCTGACCGGCATTTCCGACACTCCGTCCGCGGGATCGGTGGACGTCATATTTCCGGTTCTCCACGGTCCATTCGGCGAGGATGGCACAGTCCAGGGACTGCTCAAACTGGCCGGTATCCCCTTTGTCGGAGCGTCCGTACTGGGCTCTGCCGTGGGCATGGACAAGGACGTTATGAAAAGGCTTTTAAGGGAGGCCGGTCTCCCGGTTGGCAAGTTTCTGGTATTTAATCGCGAAAACCGGACAGGACTTAATTTTCTTGACATCGAGGCAGAATTGGGCCGGCCATTCTTTGTCAAACCGGCTAATTATGGGTCATCGGTAGGCGTGAACATGGTCAAGGACGAGTCCGGATTCGAAAAGGCCGTAGAGGAAGCCTTTGTGTTCGACCATAAAGCCATTTTCGAGGAATATATAGAAGGCCGGGAAATAGAATGTTCGGTATTAGGAAACGAGAATCCAGTGGCTTCCATACCGGGCGAGGTTAAACCCAGGCATGATTTCTATTCCTACGAAGCCAAATACCTGGACGAAAACGGAGCCCAATTAGAAATTCCGGCCGAACTCGAGGATCGGATTGTAGCACGGGTTCAGGAACTAGCCGTTGAGACATTTAAGGTTTTATGCTGTGAGGGGTTGGCACGAGTCGATTTTTTCCTCACAAGTAATGGTGAGGTTATCGTGAACGAGTTAAACACTATCCCCGGTTTTACCCGGATCAGCATGTATCCCCGTCTCTGGGAGGCCTCCGGTGTTTCGTATCCGGAATTAATCGACCGGTTAATCCAACTGGCCCTTACCAGGCACGAAAAAGATCGCCGGCTCAAAACAAACTACTAGAGTGTTTGCCATAAAAACATTCCGATTGAGAAGCAAAAGATAGGTTCATCTCCAAAAGAGTTGATGAAAATGATAAGGATTCAAGGGGTCAAGGGTCTAAGGATTCGAGTGAAATGCTTAAGAATTACAGAGATCTGAAAGTTTGGCAAAAGTCATACGGACTATGTTTGGA
>JAZGHI010000225.1:0-2248 GCA_036480955.1 Candidatus Adiutricales bacterium | reverse complement strand
TGAGGCTCAGCAGGAAAATATAATCGAGGCGGTAAAGGCCAAAGTGAATAATTACGTCGTTAAACCGTTCACCGCCGAAACACTGGGGGAAAAAATCGATAAAATCTTCAACTAGTTTGATCGAATTTATTGGTTATAGAATACTCTAATTGTTTACGCAGTAAACAATCTTCTGTTTTTAGGTTTTCCAGTGGAAAACGCTCCAGTCATCTATGGCGGAGATGAAGGCAATTAAAAAAAATGATTCTTACCCACTCCGCCATTTATGGCAGAGGCTCCAACTCCGCCATTTATGGCAAAGGCTCCCTTGAATATGCCCCGCCTTTCAAGGCGGGGATATTTGCTTGACATCCGAAAATTATCCTGCCAAGTTTACTCCTGAAATTCTAATCGGCCCTCGTTGGTTAGAATAGAATATTTGAGGAGTAATTTTTTATGCCCGTAGCCAAAAAAATTCAGCAATTTATGGAAAACTCTTCGTGGATAAGAGAGATGTTCGAAGCCGGTAACCGTCTCCGTGAGGAAATCGGGCCGGAAAATGTCTTTGATTTCTCTCTGGGCAATCCCGATCTGGAGCCACCACCGGAATTCAAGGCCATATTCAAAGAACTGGCCGCGGAGGAAACCCCCGGTGTGCATAGGTATATGCCCAACGCGGGCCTGCCCGATGTAAGGGCTGCCGTGGCCGATTATATTTCCACTGAATTTGGATTGAATTTTACCGGCGAAGATATCGTCATCACCGTAGGCGCGGGCGGAGCCCTCAATATTGCCTTAAAAACCATACTTGATGAAGGGGATGAAGTCATCGTCTCCAGTCCTTACTTCGTGGAATATAGGTTTTATGCGGACAACCATAACGGCGTATTAATAACCGCGGATACCAATTCAGATTTCACCCTGAACCTGGATAATATAGAGGCGGCCATAACGGAAAAGACCAGGGCGGTCCTGATAAATTCACCCAACAACCCGACTGGTGTGGTCTACCCGGAGGAGGACATCCGCGACCTGTCCGCCCTGCTGGAAAAAGCATCAGCCCGGGTGGGTCGACCGGTCTTTCTTATCTCGGATGAACCATACCGAAAACTGGTTTATGATGACGTTAAAGTTCCGAGTGTTTTTGCCCATTATAAACATGTTCTCTGTATCACCTCGTATTCAAAGGACTTATCCATGGCGGGCGAGCGGATTGGTTTTCTGGCCGTTCACCCGGATGTCCTGGATAAGGAACTCCTGATGGGAGGATTGATACTGAACAACCGTATCCTTGGTTATGTAAACGCCCCGGCCATTGTCCAGCGAGCTATCGCCCGGCTCCAAGGCTGCTGTGTGGACATTGATATTTATCGGCGGCGACGAGACATTTTTGTAGAAGGATTGAGCGAAATTGGTTATGATCTGATTCTGCCCGAAGGAGCTTTTTATCTTTTTCCGCGTTCGCCGATAGAGGATGACGTTGAATTTACACGTGAAATGCAAAAAGAGAATATTCTGATCGTTCCCGGGTCCGGTTTCGGAAAGCCAGGATATTTCCGCTTAACTTTTTGTGTCGATGAAGACGTTATTAAGAACGCCCTGCCTGGATTTAAAAAGGTCTGGGACAGGATAGCGTAAGGTGGGTAAAGCCAATTATTCTAAAATTTTAAGTTTACGGTTCCCCAAATCAGTAGTGGACAAACCCATTGTTTCCGATCTGGTCAAACGTTACGACCTGTCGTTTAATATGCTCAAGGCGACTATATATCCGCGTCAGGAAGGTTTGGTAATACTCGAGCTATCCGGCAAAAGAAAAAATTATAATCAAGGAATCCGCTATCTGAAAGAGATGGGGGTCAAGGTCGAAAAGGTCGCGCACGACATCCGCCGTGACGAGGAAGTGTGCTATCAATGCGGAACCTGCACCGCTGTTTGTCCCACTGACGCCTTATGGATTAAACGGCCGGAAATGGATGTTATTTTTGATCCTGAAAAATGCAGTGCCTGCGAACTCTGTGTCTCGGTCTGTCCACCTCACGCGATGAGGGTCAGATTTAATGATGAACAGAAAACTTCCTGATCCGCTTTCAGTTCTTACTTCTAGTTAACCGGCTGTTCCTGATTCCTGGCACACGATTTTTTCAATTTGATTAAATATCTTTTCGTCGATTTTCGACAAAACGATTACCCCACCCATTCCAGATAGCCGGAGACAGCAGCGGAAAAATAACAGAGGGGCGCGGAGGTTCGGTACGAGGATGAAGCCCGT
>JAZGHI010000224.1:0-2978 GCA_036480955.1 Candidatus Adiutricales bacterium | reverse complement strand
GATAAGCGCTCCCTCCGAAAAATTAAATGAAGGCTCAGGGGGGGAAATGATCGGGAAAGAGGAGAGCCCGTAGATGACAATAAAGCCCCCGAGGGAGTTCAGGCCAAGAGAAAGTATCAAGATGTTTCAAATGAAGGAGATGTTTCCTTTCAGTATCCTACCCCATTAACTGCCGGCCAAAGTTTTATCGCTGTTCCTGCACATGAAAGACAACACGTGGCTAATTCTATCTCCGGGGCAATATTGGATGCTGAACGGGTACTAACTATTGTTTCTTATCGGTTAAGGTATGACCCCAATACAGGTGAGCCCTATCTGGCTGGAGGAACTACCCGAACAATTCATTTACCACACTATGAGCGGAAAAAGACAGCGGCCAAATTGGGGGAAAATATAAATGTAATGCTGTGAAGATCTGGGGGCAGGAAGCAGGGAACGGAGCAGTCATTTTGCGGAATCGCTTTTTAAAACGGGCACGCCTGTTGTGTTTTACTTTTGTTTTTCGACAGCTTCCACCCGGCAGGGAACATAGCGGTGCAGGGGGGTACCTGCCAGCCTGTCCCGGTGGGTGTTTTTGGTGAGCCGGTTGACATTGGCACCATAAACCTTGCCATTGAAATCCAGCCCGAATCCGTGGGGAATAATCACCTGTCCGGGCCGGGTCGAGCCGGTTACTTCCAACTCGATCTCTACGGCGCCGGCTTCAGTACTGACCTTTACCATCTGCCCGTCGCTGAAACTCAATGTTTCGGCATCATTTGGGTTCATGGCCAGGGTACAGGCCCGGCGGTCCTTGTTCCAGGCAGGATCACGCATGAGGGTATTGGCATTCATATCCATATGCCGGCCGGCTATAAGTATAAAGGGCCAGTCCTTGTCCCCTTCAAGAGCCGCGGCTTCAGATTCAGCGTGAATGCCCTTAACCCATTCGGCTACTTCTGGAATCCATATGTTTATGCGCCCGTCTTGGGTACGCATGACATCAAGGTTATTTTCCGGTTCACAGCGGCCGATCCATAAGCCTTCCGGGTGGTCGAGGACCGCCTGGAAGATCTCTTCTCCCATCGTCGGCCCGGCGGTGAACCCGACTCTAACAGCATTTTCCTGGAAACGCTTCGGGGTGGTCTGGAGCATCCCCCACAGGACAGCCAGGTTGGACGAACCCATCTCCTTGCCCAGGGTTTTTGCCAGCACAAACGGCATGTTCTTTAGGGCATCCGAATGCGACTGAACGTAGCTCATCAGTGCCAAGCCGAATGACATACGGTCTTTTTTGGCCGCGGCGTATAGGGCGTCGGGTATTTCCGGAATCAGTCCAAGGCGATCGGCCAGGCGAACCAGGATCTGGCTGACCTCTAGCCGTTCACCCTCTGGCTCAAGGATAGGCCGGCGCATCTGGAAAAAGACTTCCGGATAGGTCCACGCAAAGAAAGTGCCGTCCCAAGACTCATACCCTGAACTCGCCGGAAGCACGTAGTGAGAAAGCGAAGCGGTCTCGGTCATGGCTAGTTCACAGGTCACCAGCAAATCTAGGTGGCCGAAGGCCTGTTCATAAGCGGTGGTATCCGTGTAGGAACGAAGAGGGTTTGATCCACAGCAGAGCACGGCCCGCAGCCTATCCGGGTGATCGCTCATGATTTCCTCGGGCATGACATTGGGCGGGAAGGTACCCATGATGGCCGGAAAGTTGGTGGCCACTGTCCGCCAGGTGCGAGGGTCCCGTTCATCCGAGTGGGATCCTAATGGCATGAGATGGCCGGGAATCACGTTGCCGCCGGGAACACCAATGCGGCCGCAGATGGCCAGAAGGATAAGCTCTAAATAGGAAGTGGCCGTGCTCTGACGGTTCATCAAAATACCCAGATCAGGGTGCATTGAGGATTTCCGGGTGGCCACTAGGCGGCTCACCTCACGGACCTGTTCATAGTCCAGCCGGCATACATCCACCGCGGCACTGGCGTCAAAATCATCGAACCATGGCCGGACCTTATCGAATCCGTTGACCTGCCGGTCTATGTATTCTGCATTGTGCCAGCCTTCCTTTAAAATGATAGCGATCATGGCCCTGGTTAACAGGGCGTCGGTCCCCGGCCGAATCGGTAGGTAAATATCGGCAATCTTCGCTGTCTCCGAGCGCCGGGGGTCGATCACCACCAGCACCTTGTCCGGGTCCTTGGAAAAACGGGTCAGGAAACGGCGGGCCTGGGGCATCTGGTGGCTCATCATGCCATTCCACCCGATGGCCAGCAGCACGTCTGTGTTTTCGTGATCCGGAATGCCGAACAGGTACTGGCGGCCGGTGGCCCGGCCCCAGATCCAGAACTGGCCGGTGAGTTCTTGGGCCAGGGCATTATAATGATACTGGGAACCCATTCCGCGAAGCAGGCGGACGCCAAAGGCGGCTTCAAAATGGCATCCTTGGCCGCCGCCCCCCATGTATGCAAAGGACCGGGGCCCATGTTCATCAACAATGGACCGGAGTTTTTCTGCAATTTCATCAATCGCCTGATCCCACGAAATCTGTTCAAAGCCGTTATTCGCCCTTTTAAGCGGGTAGCTCAGCCGCTGCGCGTGATGTTGATGGAAGGCAACTTTCAGCCCCTTACGGCAGGCGTAGCCCTGGCTGCGCGGGTTATCCCTGTCCGGACGGACCTTGACCATCCGGTTATCTTCAACCATAACCTCGAGACCGCAGTTTTGCGCACACAATACACAAGCCGTTTTATGCCATTGTTTCATCTTTTTCAAAATACCCTTAAATTAGCTAAACAGTCAAGGATATTCCTTATTCCAGCTGACAGGTGACAGGATACTGACAATCAAAGACGAGCCCCTGCCCATGGCATGATGAAATACACCAGCGGCCTACCCGCCAGCGCAAGCCCGCCCGTCACCTGCCCGCCATCGCTCTCGCTCAGGCGATTTTCCGAATTCCGGAACTCGGAAGCGGGCGGGCCTGCCCGACACCTGTCAGGAAA
>JAZGHI010000223.1:0-3845 GCA_036480955.1 Candidatus Adiutricales bacterium | reverse complement strand
AAACGTTTCTTAAAGTCAAAATTCCCAGCATTTCCGTGATCATCGGGGAGGGAGGCAGCGGTGGAGCTCTAGCCATCCAGGTAACGGACCGGCGCGCCCAAATGGATGACGCTCTTTATGCCACCGCCCCCCCGGAAAGTATGGCCGCTATCGTTTTTCGGGATCCCACCAAGATTAAAGAGGCCCTGGAAATACTGAAACCAACCGCCCAGGAACTCCGAAAGCTTGGAGTTATCGACCAGATTATCCCCGCCCCAAAAACCATCTCCGACACAGAAGGATATTCAAAAAACATTGCCGCCTATTTAGAGCGAACCACCAAAGAATTGTCACGGATAAAAATTGATCGCCTTCTTCGTGAACGGCGGGCCAGAGCCAGGACTTACGGACTCCCACAAAACCGGGCCTTTAATTTGATGCAGTTTCTCCTGCCCACGCCTCTAAAGAAAAAGCAAGAGGAACCGCCACCGGATTTAAAAATTCTCAGCTACAAAGAAGTATACATCCAGGTTCAGCCGGATTATGGTGACGGATTAATGCTTGAACCGGACCAGGAGTACATAAAGTGTGGTGAAACCAGTTCCAACGATGACCCGGAGGAGGGTTGCGGCCAGCTTATACCCTTTAAAGAATACCAGGAGAATTATAACGTCTGCCCCCATTGCGGCCGGACCACGGTCATCGGGGGCTTGAGCTGGATCAACTGCCTGTCAGATGCCGATAGTTTCCATGAACTGTATCGCGATTTGACCGCGGATGAGCTGCTCGAAAACGGAATGCTTACCCCGGAATATAAGGAATTTGTGGCCAGACAGACCAAAAGGACCCATTTCAGAGAGGCATTAATAACCGGAGAAGCCGGGATATACGGGCATAAAGTTGTTCTGGCCATTTGCGAGTTCAAGTTTTCGGCCGGTTCAATGGGCGTTGTTTTCGGTGAGAAATTCACCAGGGCTGTGGAATACGCCATTGAAAAACGGTACCCCCTGGTAAGTTTGTGCTGCTCCGGTGGGGCGCGTCTCACGGAAGGGATAATAGCTTTGATGCAGATGGTCAAGACGGTTAACGCGGTCAACACATTGAAAGAATACGGCCTGCCCTACATCTCCATTTTAGGTGATCCGGCCACTGGCGGAGCCATCGCCAGCTTCGCCGCTTTAGGTGATGTCATTCTGGCCGAACCGGGAGCGTTGATAAGTTTTGCGGGCCCGCGCGTTTTGAAATCAAGGGGTTTTCCGGTCGATGAACAGGCCATAAGGGCCGAATCATTACATAAGCTTTCGGGCCATGTGTTCGAACGTCAGGACTATTTTCATGATATCCGGGGCATACACGAGGTAATCCCCAGGCATGAAATGAAGCGAGCTGTTTGTAAGTATCTGGAATTTTACGAAAAATCACAGACACAGCCATAGAACAGGGCTTTTTGTCCTGACCAAACGAGATTCACTCAGGATCTTTTACGAAACGGTACCCAAGCCCCCTTAAGCTGAGGATGTGAACCGGTTGTTTTGGGTTGACCTCGAAATAGGACCGTAACCGGGCGATAAAGGCATCCACTGTTCGTGTGACCATGTCCGGCGGGTAGCCCCATACTTCCTCCAGAAGCTTCTCCCGGCTTAAAACTTCTCCTTCATAATCGATCAAGACCTGTAAAAGATGGGCTTCTTTGGCGGTTAAATCACGATCACCCTTGGGTCCGAAAGCTTTCAATGATTTAAAATTAACTCGATTCGAGCCAAAGGAATATTCCTCGCCTGATTTTGGCTCCACATACCATTCCGACCTTCGAAGCATGCCTTTTATCCTCAAGAGCAGTTCCTTCAGGTGGAATGGTTTGGTCAGGTAATCGTCCGCGCCAAGCTCAAGACCCAGGACCCTGTCACCTTCCTCCAGTTTCGCCGTGAGGATTATCACCGGCAGACGCGCATAAAGGCGACGAATCTCCTTCAAGACATTATACCCGTCAACAAAAGGTAGAATAATATCAAGAATAACCAGATCGAACCCGCCTTCGTTAACCTGTTCGAGGGCCTGCTGGCCATCAGCGGCCAGTGTAACCTGATAACCCTCAGCCTCCAGGTTATAAATAAGCCCACGGGCCAGATTGACCTCATCCTCAACGAGTAATATACGTATCTCCTTTTTCATACTGTTTTACTCCTGGAAAGCGGCAGAGAAATGCTGATAGTGGTCCCGAGACCTATCCCTTTACTTTCGGCGCTAACCTGCCCGCCCATGGTCCGTATTACGTCACGGACTATGAATAAGCCCATTCCCGTGCCCGAGGCTACAGTTTTTCTAGTCAAGGGAGAACGGTAGAATATTTTAAACATTTTCTTGAGTTCTTTTGGGTTCACTCCTACCCCCTGGTCGATAAAGCTGCAGAAAACGTGCTCTTTCCTGGCCTCAATTTCAACCAGTAACTTAAACACGCTGCCCGAGTATTTCACCGCGTTGGCAATTATGTTGGCCAAGACAATTTCCATATATTGTTCGTCGATTAAGATCATCAATCCCGGCCGCGGTTTGAATGTGACGGTCCCTTCATCCCAGCCGTACCTCAGCGCCGCCCGGTGCAAATACCTTTCAATAAAATCTGAAATATCCACGGGTGATTGGTCCAGGATTAGTTTATGGCGTCTTAATCGGGCCGCGACTAATGTATTATCGATCAAACCTGACAGCCGTTCGGCGTCTCTGAGCATGAGATCGATGAACTCTTGTCGGTCCTGCGGTGGAGGATTCCTCAGATTTAAGGTCTCCAGGGAAAGCTGGATCGAGGCCAGGGGGCTTTTCAGTTCGTGGGTGATTGAGGAAATGAACTCCCCCTGGAGGCGGTTTATCCTGGCTTCTCTGGTCTGATATACAAAGAGGAACGTTATTCCCAGTAATATCAGCAACATGAGAACACTTCCTCCTGCGAGCAGCAGCCAGCCTGCGCCGACGTCGGTCAGTTGCAGCTGGCGGGCCAGATCCTCAATCTGCAGCTTGTATTGGATATACCAAATGATCCACAAAGACAGGAAGGTGAACCAGGCGATTTGGAGAACAACGAAAATTAAAATCGGATGAAAAAATATCTTAAAAAATCTTCTCACTCGTATTTTTCCCTCTTGGCCCGGTTTTACAATACTTTAACATCCAATTCCGTCAGGGTATGGTATAGCATTTGGCAACTCGGAATTCAGGGCCGGCACTTTACCGGATTATTACTTTACCACATCTAAAGGAAAATACTATGAAAGTTCTTTTAGTCTATCCGAAGATACCGGAAACATTCTGGAGCTTCTCCTATGTGCTCAGCTTCATGCGGCGCAAGGCGACCATGCCGCCCCTGGGTCTATTGACCGTGGCTGGTATGGTTCCCGGATCATGGGAACTTCGTCTGAAGGACTTGAATATTACAAGCTTAAAGGATAGCGACCTCGAATGGGCGGACATGGTCTTTATCAGCGCCATGATAATCCAGCGTGAGGGAACCGAGGAGGTCATCCGACGAGCCAAAACCCTGGGGACCACCACCGTAGCCGGAGGACCGCTTTTTTCAATAATGGCCGATGAATTCGATGATGTTGATCACCTTATCCTGGGTGAGGCGGAAGAGACCTTTCCTCAATTTTTATCCGATCTGGATAAAGGCACTCCGGCGAAGGTGTACGAACCGGTCTCGATGCCCGATGTATCCGAAACGCCCCTGCCTCGTTGGGACCTTATAGGGCGCTTGAAGGATTATAACTCTATGCCGGTGCAATTCTCACGAGGCTGCCCTTTTGATTGCGAGTTTTGTGACATTACAACTCTCTACGGCCGGAAGCCCCGTACAAAAAGCCCATCTCAAATGC
>JAZGHI010000222.1:0-15252 GCA_036480955.1 Candidatus Adiutricales bacterium | reverse complement strand
CAGGCGCTGTGGACCAGCCTTTCCGGTAAAGACAATCTGTCAGGGCTCTATTGTAAGAGGTCATTTCAACACGCTGGCCGTGATAAGAAGAAGATAGTCCAATGTCGCGGGCCTTGGATTTGCATTCATCCATATCCGCGCCAAGTTCAGCTTCTCCCTTAACGGGATGGTACAATTTCCCGGCACAGGCATTCATGAACAGCAATAGAATTAAAAAAACCAGGATTTTCTTCATTGCCGCATCTCCCATATGGAATTTTCAATCGAAGAAGCGGTCTCGGGCTCACTCCCGACAGGATAGAGAGAACGAAACTGTTCTACCGTCTGGCCTGTATCCCTGGTCCAAGGTGACAGAGAGTAAGAAAACCGTCCGTACACGGGCCTGTCTTTGAGTGCGCTCAAAGGAAAGGAGAAGAAGACCCCCTTGTCGCGGTAACCTCTATTGAAGGAACTTGTAAAATGGGAAGTATCCGTGATCGTATACCATGCGCCTAAGGTAAAATGCTCGAAAGTACGGCTGATTTCAAACCTCACCCCTTTATCACCACCCAAAAATCGTCCGATTTTAAAACCAAAGTCCAGTCCGGTGGTTTCAAATGGCCGGCCGTAAAGATTTAATAAATAGGAGTAAAAGGCTCGTTTGTGTACGTCGTGCAGCCTAAAGTCATTATCGGTATCCCGTTTCCAGACCAGTGCTCCTTCAAGGCCCAGCCCGTATTTTCCGTCATTTAGATACTTGAACGCTTCGCCCCCAAAACCGAGATAGGCGGCTTCAAAAGCGCCTATTCCGAATCTGGTCCGTATATCATTCGGCAGGGTCAGAATATGATCGTATCCATAGGCGGTAATATGGGCCGAAGTCCGGCCCAGATAGTCAACCAGGTCTGTCCTGACCGGCAAAGCTTCGTTAACGTTTGAGGAAGATTGGATTTGATTGTAAATGGGCAGATCAGCTACTGCCAGAAAGAGACCCCCTTTCCAGGGCCGGAGCCGTCCGATTACATTCAATGAGAGGCCGGCCTTAAAAAAACCGGAAGGATCGTTTAAGTAGGTATCTAATTTAGGTTTAAGAGTCAAAGACCAGTTCATGGTTTTGGTTTCGGCTGAACCAGGTATGACTCCCGGTTGAATGAATTCGTCCTCAAATTTCTTTTTTTCCTGGCTCAGGTTGGCAAATTCTAGAAATTGCGTTGGGTCGGTATTACTTTGAATCAAATTGCGTATATGTTCTCTTGAGGCTGCCAATCCGGTCTGAAAAATGTCTTCTCTGATGAGGGCAAAATGAAAATGTTTTATCTTCTCAGGAGCCAGGTAGTCGGTTACTAAAAACATTCTTCTCAAGGCCAGACTAGGTGAGTTATATCGCTCGTTTGTAACTTCCACCCAGACCCTTGATCCGGTAACTTTCACACCAACTTTTCTAAACCCATCTTTTTCCAGAGATAAGGCAACGAGTTCGGCAAGCTGCTGGTCGTCTGCCCTGGCTGCCCTTATTATGGTCCTTTCCTCTCGAATCGGTTCCGACTCTTTTTTCCAGGCAAGCAGCAGTTCAGCCTTGAGCGGTATCTGGAGGAAGAGACCGGCTGAAAATTCTTCACCCCGGGCAAATGCGGCTTGAAAGTGTAGATAGTCCCACAAAGTGTATTTAAAACCTAGATTCACCGGACTGCTGGCCCTATTCCCGAATTGGACTTTTTCATATTTAATAGAGGAGTACTCGGCCGATATGCGGAGATTATCGGTCACCGCGTATTCCAGTCCACCAAAAATGGAAAAATCAGTATCGCCGCTGGTCAGGTAGGCAAAAGCCGAATCCCCACTCGGTCCGGCAATCCGAGCGCGTTCCGATTGACTCTTCCCTCCAAGCATGCCTTGCCCAGCGCCCAGGGTAAAATCGAAAGGTCCGATCTGTTTGCTAAGCACCAGATACCGCGATGTATATAGTCCCGTGCCATGGATATCCGTCGCGCCGAGGGCCAGGGCCGGCCGCAGGTTCCCTTCTTTCAGTAGAGCCAGTTTGATGTCAATGGCCTTATCTTTGTTGTCTCCATAACCCGGGCCTAGGGCGGGGAAACCACTTGCCCCGGTTAGCCTGCCATTTATTTCCAACCGGTCAAACAACCCGAAAGAAGTCTGGAAATAGTAATAGGGTAAGGAAAAAGACGTTCCCAGACGCATGTGCCAATCGGGAAGGATTCTGGCGTTGGGCATGTCCCAGATTCCGCTGTATCCCTGAAAACTGGACAGCGGTATCATTCGGTCGTTATTATCGGCGAAGCCGGACGCAGGTAATACAGTGAGTATTAGAAGCAGGCAGACGATCGAAAAAAGTTTCATGGAATTTCGCATAAGTAAAAAAGAGAGGCGGGTTGCCGCTAGGCTATCTTAACACCAATGAATAACAATGGTTTCCTGAGAGGTTTCCAGGGATTTCGGTTTTAACTCATCCTCAATTAGTCCCCTGGCTTTCACAGGTCCGTTTCTCCGGTGATTTACAAAAAAAATCAACTAAGCACGCCGCAAAAAAAGACCATGGAGAATAAGGCGACAAATCGCTTGGAGGCAGATTTGAAACCTCTTGACTCCATTTTACTCATACGGCGCTAGTTCAACTCGTTTTAATCTTAAAAGAAGACTCCGGCGGCCACTCCGACGGCAAGAGTTATCTTATAGACTACATCGGCTATGTCTTTAAAAAAGCGCAGACTGGGAACACGCTCTAGGTCTTCTGAAACTAGGATTGTATCTCCCGGCATAAGTTTTTGATTGCGAAACCGTCTAGAACCGATCGACGGTAGGCCGATTACTTCACCGTTGGCCTTATGCAGGCTAATATACTCCCGATCAGCGGTTTTGGTTAAACCACCGGCCAAATTCAGGTAATCCCCGACAGTGCTATTCGGCCGGTATAGATATGAGTTCGGAGCGTAAACGCTACCCAGCACTGAGATAAAGGCCGGTTTGGACGGTATTATCAACAGGTCCCCTTGTTCAAGTTCGAAATCATAAGACGACATTTTAAATGTTTCCAGTTCAACGAGTTTGATGGCCACTCTCCCCGTAGCCTTGATCGATTTTAGCCTTAGAAGGAAGGCATTCAACGCTTCCTGCTGCGATCTGGCTAATCCCGCGGCGCCGGGGTCAGAGGCTGTGGCCGCGGCCCCCAACACGTCGCCGGAGAGGCGGACCTCCATCTCATTAATCAGATGTTGTATCGATTGCTGCTGGACAGCCTGCGCCCTCTGGGATAAGTATTCAGCGCCGTAGAGGTAAGCTGAATCCAGAAGTCCCCCCGCACGAATTATGAGGTTCGAAAGCTTTTCGTCTTTGGATATGGCGTACTTGCCGGGGAAGCGGACTTCGCCTGATATCTCTACCTCCCTAACCAAACCTGCGCCTTTTACAACCGGCACCCTGATCATGTCGAACGGTTGGAGCTTAAAACCGGCTTCCTGTCCGGCAATATCCAATTTTATATGTGTGCTGACCAGTTCATCTTTTACGATGCTCTGTCTGGTAATTTCCACTTCGGTACGACCGGCCCATTCCTTCAGGCCTCCGCCGAGGGCGATAACGTCTTTTAAAGCCATACCCGGCCTGAATTCATAATCTCCTGGACTCCAGACCGCACCTCTAAGATACACCTCTGTTTTTATGCCAAATTCTTCCTGGGATAGGATGATTATTTCGTCGTAAGCCCTAAGCGGCAGATCGAATTCCTTTTCCCAGATTTTTGTAAGAGGGATTTCTTCTATTGAATATTCAGAAGTAGCCTGGTCGTAGCGGCGCAGTAAGGCGTATTTAGTGATAGCCCCTGGCTTAACGATTCCTTTATTTGAGATTACTTCTGAAAGCCGCATACCCTCACGAAATGTAAACTCCATCATATCCCAAACATGCCCGGTGACTTTAACCGCTCTCGGGAATTTATGGCCAATATATCTGACTTCGACCAGGTCGCCGTCCAGGACTTTTATTTTCTTCATCTTTGGATCATTAAGAGCCACATCCAGGACCTCAAGGGCCTGGTTCCTCTCGAACCTTCTCAGGTTTAATTTCACCTGGGCCTGGGCCAGAGGGCCTCCCGTATAATTCAGGACCTTTTCCAGAGTCGATTTTTTGTCTTTGAGTTCAAAAATTGCCGGCCGATGCACCGCGCCGACAATGGCGACGGTGGGTCCGATATAGGGTACATAGACTACGTCTTTGTCTTCGAGGAGTACGTCGTCTTTGGTATCCCCTTTGAGGATTAAATCGTATAGATCTAATCGACGGAAAACTTTACCCTTTCGGGATATAACAATTTTTCTCAAGGAGCCTACCTTAAGTGGCCCCCCGGCTTCGATCAGAGCATTGAGGACCGTAGAAAAAGCCGGTATAATCCTTAATCCGGGGTTTTTAACCTGTCCCACAACATATATTTCCAGGCTCCTCGGCCGCACAATGACCACACTGATGTTTACACCCTGGATGTATTTATCCGCCTCTTTGGCGATGATGGTCTTGATGTCACCATAGCGGATACCAGCCACGGGGATAATACCTAATCTGGGGAGAGTTATGGTACCGTCCGGCCTGACTTCTCCATCCAATTCCACGTCTGTCCCCGAACCCCACATGTTCACTCGAAGAACATCGCCAGGTCCGAGCACGTAATCTCCCGGCAGGACAATATTTGTCGATCTTCTTAGCTCCTGAGGTCTGAAAAAATCATAGCCGAATTGAGTCAACTGCTTCTCGATAAGGGACCTCAATGACTTCTCGATAAGGGCCGTCGATGGCTCCTCGATAAGGGCCGTCGACGGCTTCTCGATAAGGGCCGTTGATGGCTTCTCGATAAGGAACGGCGATGGCTTCTCGATATCGGCCGGTGATGGCTTCTCGATGAGGAACGGCGATGGCTTCTCGATAAGGGACGGTGATGGCTTCTCTATAAGGGACGGTGATGGCTTCTCTATATGTTCCAGCAGTCCCAGTTGACGAAGAATAACATCGCTGTATTGAATGCGAAAGGCTTTTTCAATGGTTGAGGCCTCTTCAGGCATAGGGGCCTTAACATCTGAAGTGATTTCAACCTCTTCTTGAAGAAGGTCCGTCTGTCGCCTTACTCTCGAGAGGGTCCGTTTTCTCTCAATGGCTTCCCTGATTTCCTCGGCTGAGGTCGGGGTGCTGTTGAATTTATCGGCCGAATTCTGAAAATTAGAGGGTATGGTGCCTTGGGCTAATGATCGGCTTTGCCAAAGAAACAGGGTAATAAATGAGGAAAATACAAGCAGGAAGATTAGAGATGATGTAAATGTGACTCGCCGGACGAATTCTTTCATTCCCTCAACCTCGAAGACATTGGTTATTGAATCCTAATAGAATTATAAATCCTAAAAGTCTTGTAATTTTTAATATATAGCCGCTCAAAATTATCTTGTCAACATAAAGAGCTTATCCCGCGGGAGGGTTTTTATGATCTTGGCCAGCCGCAGGTATACGCGTTAAAAAATCAAGGCCTTACGCGTTGAATCCCGGAGGGTCTGGACGGCCCGTTTATTATAAGACCCGCCATTGACCTAAGGCTTTTTTACCAAAATACCAAGTTTGAGCCGAATTGCCCCTAATAATTCCAATCGGACTCTCATTCAGGAACATTAATCTAATTTGCCTTGACTTCTAGAGAACCTTTGTGTTTATGTGAAAGATCATTTACGGAGGAGAGAATCCTCCAGAATAGCGCTGATTATTCTTTAGATAACTGACAGTTATAAGGATTTGCTCTCTCAGAGCCATTGTCTGTTCACCAATCGGTTTTAATTACGATTGGATTGAACAGCGCGGTTTCTTCCGGATTAAGAATCCTTAAACTTGTTCGAAAAAAAGGATGCAGGTTGTTGATTCAATTATGGGTTTGAGTCGATGTGATCAGTTTGACTTAATTGGCCTGCCCTGGTGATTCCGAGCGTACACTTCACAAAAGGGTAACCCGGACACACTCAAATAAGAAGAGTGAGGAGATGCATAGAATTAAAAAGATCAATTGTCTCAGTTTATGCCTGGTGTTATTCGTTTTAATGGTAGTTGTTGTTAGTCCGGCTTTCGCAAAAGATAAAAAAGATTCCAAGGACCTAGTGTTCGCTGCGGGTACCAGCAGATTTAATCAGAAGGCGCACTCCCCGGCAGCGCCTATGAATACATCAGGCTGAAAAAGCAGTAGACACAGAAAACTGCTTGAGCATGTAACTCCCTGATTGACGCTGAAGAAGCCCTCTGGTATATGAATAGAGTTCAAGCTTATTATTCAGCAGTCTGCACAAGCTCGATAAGGGTTCGTGTTCCTAGGCAAGGCGGCTGAAGCTGGCTGATGTTAATCAAGTTAACCTTAAAAACAATTAAGATTATAAAGAGGAAGTGACAGAGACTAATGAAACGTTACATCCTGATCCGGGTTGGACAGTCCCTAATTACCATCCTCGGAGTTTCCATCATCACGTTTTTTCTGACTCATTTAAGCGGAGACCCGATTGCCTTGTTGGCGCCGCAGAACGCAACTAAAGAAGATCTTGATGAAATCAGAAAAGAGCGGGGCTTGGACAAACCGATTCACGTTCAGTACTGGAAATGGATATCTAGTGTCGTGGTCGGAGATTTTGGTGAGTCCCTCAGGTGGAAGATGCCGGCCATTAACATGTTCGCTGAAAGATTTCCAAATACTCTGCGCCTTGGTCTGGCCGGGTTTTCTTTCGCCGTAATCATGGGACTCGGCGTGGGGATTATTTCCGCGGTGAAAGTGGGCAGTAAGTTTGACAGTTTCGGAAAAGTTTTCGCCCTTTTAGGGCAGGCCCTGCCCGGATTCTGGGTGGCTATCATGCTCATTCTTTTATTTTCGGTGATTTTAAAAATCCTTCCCACATCCGGGATGGGCGGGTGGAAGCATTACATCATGCCCTCTTTTACCCTCGGTTGGCTTTCTACGGCCGCTTTAACCCGGTTGAGCCGTTCAGCCATGCTCGATGTTTTGGATTCCGAGTACATCAAATTGGCTCGAATAAAAGGTGTAAGTGAGTTTTGGGTAATCGGTAAGCATGCCTTTAAAAACGCGGCCGCTCCGGTGATCACCGTTATGGCTTTTCAGTTCGTAGCCGCTCTGAATGGTACGATGATCATCGAGATGATATTTAACTGGCCGGGGATTGGCCGGCTGGCGGTGGATGCTGTTTTTGCGTGAGATTATCCGGTAGTGCAGATGGTCATATTAATCAGTTCAAGTATTATGGTATTTTCCCTGCTCGTGGTGGATATTCTATATGCCTACCTGGATCCACGTATCAGGTACACATTGTAGTAATTATTCATTAATAAAAAGGAGATTTAAGGTTTGGAAGCGACGGACATAGCCACAAAATCCACTTTTTCGATCAAAAGGATCGACTGGAGAAAAATCGTCTCAGTGTTCAGGGACGCGCCCAAAATTCCAGTGATTATCCTGGCGATCTTCTTCATTTTTGGGGTGTTCGGCAGATTCATCGTGCCCTATCCGCCCAACAAGACTTCTTTTGCCGAAGCCCTCACCGCTCCGTATGGATTCGAAGGCGGCAGCGCCAAACACCTTCTGGGCACGGATCAACTCGGCCGCGATATTTTAAGCCGAATTATTATAGGGGCCAGTATCTCTCTCCAGGTCGGTATCATAACGGTGGTAGTGGCCGGGGTTGTCGGCAGCGCCGTGGCTTGTTTTTCCGGGTACATGGGGGGGAAATGGGATTTGATCCTGATGAGGCTGCTCGATATGGTGATGTCCATGCCGTTCCTTGTGGTGGCTATCGCTCTGGCGGCTATCTTAGGGGCTAGCAAATGGAATCTTATCATAATCCTGTGCCTCGTGGCCTGGGCCTGGTACGCTCGTGTTCTCAGGGCGGAAGTGCTGAAAATCAAAGAAAGTGATTTTATCCGGCTGGCGGTCGTAGCCGGGGTCAGCAAACCTAGAATCATGCTCAGGCATATCTTCCCCAACATCGTAAATACGCTTGTTGTTCTGGCCACTCTGAATCTGGGTAACGTAATTATCTTTGAGGCCAGTCTCAGTTTCCTTGGACTGGGAGTTCCACCTCCGGATCCCACCTGGGGAGGAATGGTTTCAGAGGGAAGGGATTATATCAACCAGGCCTGGTGGCTGTGTACCTTCCCCGGGATTGCCATTCTTCTGGTCGTGTTGAGCTTCAATTTACTCGGCGATTGGTTGAGGGTCCGTCTCGATCCCAAACTCCGACAAGTCTAAAAAGTAGAGATTATTAAATGCCACAGAAAACAATTGAGATAAAAGACTTAAAGACACATTTTTTTACTCGTCGAGGTGTGATCAAGGCCGTGGACGGGGTTAGCTTTTCCATCGAAGAGGGTGAAACTCTGGGTTTAGTCGGGGAGTCCGGTTCGGGTAAAAGTATCACCTGTTTATCGCTCTTGAAACTGGTGCCGCAGCCCGCGGGACGTATAGTCGGCGGACAGGTTCTTTTGACCGGTGAAGATTTAATCCCAAAATCCGAAAAAGAGATGAGACAGATTCGAGGGAAAAGAATCTCCATGATCCTTCAAGAACCGATGACCTCTCTCAATCCAGTATTTACTATTGTCAATCAGGTGGCCGAACCGATTCGGATGCACCAGAAGCTCGATAAGAAGAGGGCGTGGGAAAAAGTAAAGGAGATGCTCCGTCTTGTCAAAATCCCTTCGCCGGAAGTGAGGATGAAGGAGTACCCCCATCAGATGAGCGGGGGTATGAGGCAGCGGATCGTGGGGGCGATGATGTTAAGCTGTCAGCCCGGCCTTCTCATCGCCGATGAACCGACTACCGCGCTGGATGTTACCATCCAGGCCCAGTTTCTAAAACTGATCAAGGATATCCAGCGTGATACCAATCTTGCCATGATCGTCGTTACCCACGATTTCGGAATTGTGGCCAAGGTTTGCGACCAGGTGGCGGTGATGTACGCCGGGAAGATTGTTGAAAACGCGCCCATACGGGAACTGTTCAATAATCCACAGCATCCCTATACTCAGGCCTTAATGGATTCTCTCCCGAAAATGGAGCAGAAGGTCAAAAGGCTGTATTCCATAGAAGGACAGCCGCCGGACCTTGGTGATCTCCCACCGGGATGCAGCTTTTCACCCCGATGTCCCAAGGCCATGGATATTTGCCTTCAGGAAAATCCAGGCCACACAGTCGTCAAAGAAGGGCATATTCTGAGCTGTTGGCTGTCTAAATGAGGAAGCATATAAGGAACGGATAATGAGTGAAATTCTGCTTGAAGCGAAAAACTTAAAAAAACATTTTCCGGTGAAAAGAGGTATTATTTTCACCAAAGATATCGGAGCGATTAAAGCGGTTGATGGTATAGATTTTTCTATCCCCAAGGGTGAAACTTTTGGACTGGTCGGAGAATCCGGCTGCGGGAAAACCACAACCGCGAGGCTCGTACTTTTACTGGAGACCATAACCGAGGGAGTTGTTCAATTCGACGGGCTCGATATCAGCAAAATGTCAAAGGAACAGTTAAAAGATTACCGCAGCAAGGTACAGGCGGTTTTCCAGGACCCATTCAGTTCATTGAGCCCCCGGCTCCGTGTTCGGGATATAATCTCCGAACCCGTGACGACCAACAGGAATCTGTCAAAATCAGCGGTAAGGGAGCGCGTAGCTGAGACCCTGGAGGTGGTGGGAATCGGCCGCGAGAAAGCCGATAATTACCCCCATGAGTTCAGCGGAGGCCAAAGGCAAAGAATTGCCGTAGCCAGGGCCCTGGCCCTTAATCCCGGTTTAATTATTCTGGATGAGCCGGTTTCAGCACTCGATGTATCCATCAGGGCCCAGATAATGAACCTGCTTCAAGATATTCAAGACCAGTTCGGTATTACTTATCTGCTCATCGCCCATGATCTGGCGGTGGTAAAACACATGAGCCATCAAATCGGTGTTATGTACCTCGGAAGACTTGTGGAAAAGGCGGAGAGCGAGGAATTGTATTCAAACCGGCTGCATCCCTATACCGAGGCCTTGTACTCAGCGGCGCTGCCCTCTCATCCGGACGATCAAAGGGAGGACATTATTTTATCGGGAGAGGTTCCCAGTCCTCTTTTCCCTCCGTCAGGGTGCCGGTTTCATCCCCGCTGTCCAGAAGTGATGAATGTTTGTTCCGAGGAGGAACCGAAGTTAAAAGACATGGGCCACGGTCACACGGTAGCCTGCCATCTGGATTTTTAACCTGACCGGTTGAAACTTTCTTTCGATTCACAACTTCCCTGGGCCGGTGAATCTTTATTGACTCTCAGTCAGTGATTCCAGCCAGTCTTTTAGCCAGCTCCTTTTTCATATCCATCTTACTCAGCCGCTGATACATGACCTTCTGGGATTGGGGAGACCCGGCCCCGTGCATTGATTCTACCAGCGCCGTTCCTCCGGACATGTTTTCGATCAGCCTTAAGATCCTGAGCCTGTTCTCGGTCGGGACACCCGCGACACCGGCCAGTAGCTTTGCCACGTAAGACCCAGTGGCCTCACTCTTCAAATCAGCCTCAAAGGGCATGGTGGCCATGATGCCGCCGGCTATGTCGTGGGCCAGCCGGGCGATCTCATAAATATGCCGCGTCACGTTGTGCTTGGCGCAATTTGCCAGCAAGGGGTCCGGATAGTATGACTGGCAGGGCGTTTGAGACCCCATGGCTGAACAGGCGATGGAACACGAGTATATGGTCTCGGAAAGATGAATCATCTCGGCTATCTTGTCCCGGATATGGGAAGCACGGTCAGTGCCCTGATACTCCGCCACCAGGGCCGTGGCCCCAATAAGGACATCAGAGACGCCGCCTTTGCATCCGCCGTAGTTCTGCCGGTGCAGGGTAGCAAAGCGTTCCACGAGTAGACCGGTAAAGTCAATTTCTCCGCACATGAATACCCTTTCCCAGGGGACGAACACATCTTCGAAAACGATCAGGGTTTCGCCGCCGACTAAACCGTATACCGCGTTTCCGATATCCAGACCTGATTCGAATTTTCGTTCCTCATTTGTCTGGCGTCCGAAAATTTGCAGAATACCGGGAGAGTTAAGCGGAACCGCGCAGACCACTGCAAAATCCTCGTCTCCGGTACGCATGGTCTGGGTGGGCATGAGAAGAATTTCATGGCTGTTGGCCGCCCCGGTCTGGTGGGCCTTGGCTCCCCGGATGATAATCCCGTCGTCCCGTTTTTCCGTCACGTGCAGGAATACGTCCTTGTCCGCCTGTTGGCTAGGCGGCTTGGACCTGTCTCCTTTAGGATCGGTCATACCGCCGGCCACCATCAGGTTTTCAGCCTGGATCATTCTTAAGTATTCAACCAGCCGGGCGTGATACTCGGTCCCGTGCTCCTGATCGATATCATAGGTGGTCATATAGGTCGCATTGAGGGCATCGCATCCCACGCAGCGCTGAAAACAGCTTCCAGTCTGATGGGCCAGCAGTCTCAGCATCTGAACCTTTTTAACCAGATCGTCAGGTGACTGGTGGATATGGGTGAAGCGGTTGATTTTTTCTCCGGTTAGATGGCTGGTGGCCGTCATAAGGTCCTCATATTCGGGCTTAAGAGCCATCTCATACGTTTGGGCCGCTGAGTTGATGTGAGGGATAAGGCCTTGGTGAGTTGTTATATCATCAACCAATTGACCGTTGTAATAAACAACGTTTCCCCATTCCTTCAGACTCTTGATGTAATCATCTCCTGACTTAATCATAATTCTTCTCTCTCTGTTTTTTTATTTAGTACCCGGATTTTGTATCGTATTTCTGAATCTTAGCTCCGATACCTCGTATCCGGCACGGTATGGTTAAGTATTATATCTGTTATCCGTTCAGGGGTAATGGTCTTATTCGTAAGTGAAATAACCGCACAGCCGGGCTTTATTTTCAGCTCTTTTAGCGGGCAGGCCCTTCCGCATCCATTAATGACAAGCAGCGTTTCAAAGGCCGATGAATCATAGCTGACCCAATCCAAATGATCCCCGGCCGCTTCCTTGATAGATTCAAAGTATTCTACACGATCATAGACCGGATCACAACCGCCGCAGAATTTTACTCCAATTAACATTATGGCTATCCCAGAGTATTCCCAGGACTTATTTCAGGTGAGGAATTCAAGCCAACACAGATCCCCTTAAGAATAATTTCTCTTATAATTTTTATCAATCAATTCTCCCGCTTCGCGTTTTTGGCCCGGCCGGGTTCCGCCAGATAACCATATCATGGCCGTGATGAGTATTCATAACGGATTGTGACCAGGTTCAAGCCAGAGGCAATTCCGGCTCTAAAGGCCTTGGTAATGTAAAGTATGGATAGTAAGACTACTTTATGGCCTGCTGATGGTCCACCGTTGCTCTTCCCGAGTAAGGTAATTCAGTGGCCTGATTCCTCGAACGCCTGAAGTGTCTCTCGATTATCTCCTTGTAGCAAAAAGTTTAATACGGTACATTTTCGAGCAAGAGAGTTTTTCTCGAAACACAGTTTTGGAAACTAGGGAGTATCAACTCAAATGAAATCACGCATGTTTATAGTCATACTGTTCATTCTGGCGGCAGCCGTCTTGGGGCCAACCGGTTTTGTGCATGCCGACGAAAATCAGATAAAATTCGGGGCGTTGCCCGTTATCTAGGCTTTGCCGCTCTATGTGGCCAAGGAAAAAGGCCTGTTTACGGCTGAGGGAATAAATGTTGATGTGATCCCATTTAAAACCGCTCTGGAAAAAGACATGGCCCTTTCCTCCGGCAATCTGGACGGCAGCTTCGGCGATCTGTTCACACCCATTGTGCTCCGGTCGAACGGAATTTTTATTATCCTGGCTACAGCGATGAAATAAATTTATATTTGACCCGATCATGGGGACTGAATGATGAATCGGATAATTACCCGAACCAGTGATGGGGCCTGGTTACTCGGAGATCGCGTTCTCCACCCGGCAGAGGATCAACTGGCCGCCGCCCGCTCAGATCTCGGTGGCCTGCTGGAAGAGACCCGTTCCCATGACCTAGTAGTGATGGCCGGTTCCGGATTGGGCTGGCACATCCTGGCCGTACTGGATCGTCCGGACCCTCCCTCTATTATTGTGTATGAGCCCAGGGCAGAGTTACGCGAGGCCATGGGTGAGCATGGTCCCACTCTGCAAAATCTCCCTGTAAATAAGGAAGATTTTGTGTCCGACGAGAAAGGACTAGCCCAAGCGCTGGGCCGCCATTTAGTTTATTCCCAAAAAAGACGGGTAGCCTTTTTTTCTCCTCCGGCCTATCAAAATGCTTTTCCTGATTCAGTCGATGCCGCCCGCGTTTTAGTCGACCAGTCGCTGGCGCGGTCACGGTCCAATGCATCAACCAGGAGTCTTAAGACCGGCCTATGGTTGGATAATATGGCTGAAAATATAATTTTTTGGCCTGAATTTCCGGATGCCACTTTGTTTCAGGATACTTTGGCCGGCATCCCGGCCCTTGTTGTAGGCGCCGGACCGTCTTTGGACCAGAGTCTAGCCGAAGTGGTGGAGATGCAGGGGCGCATGCTTATTTTTTCGGCCGCCTCCGCCCTGATGCCCTTGAGCAAAGTAGGGGTCACGCCTCACGTAACCATGGCTCTTGAAGCCAATGACGAGTCCCGTCAGTTCTCAGGTGTTGACCATTCGCGCACTCTCCTGGTCGCGGCCTCGACGGGTCACCCAAATCATTTTTCGAGATGGTCCGGCCCCAAAAGCATATTCCATCTGCAGCCCTGGGTAGCGAACCTAGCCAGGTTAGGTCAAGCTCTTCCCAGCGGAGGATACGTTACCAGCGCGGCATTTTCACTGGCCCTTCTGTGGGGGTGCGATCCCATAATACTTGTGGGTCAGGACCTGGCTTATACTCACGGTCGAATCCATGCCGCCGGGAGACCCGGCGGTGAGGACGAAGCCAGAGATGAGACGGTTGAAGTGCCGGCCATTGGTGGCGGGATGGTACAGACTTCTCCCATCATGCTCAGCTATCTGCTCTGGTACGAGGAAGCGGCCAGTTATTTGGGGAAATCGGGTCGCAACATATATAACGCCACAGCAGCCGGGGCGTTGATTTCGGGTTTTAACCATCGGACATTGACCGACCTTCGAGAGAATATCCCTCCGCTGGATGAGGATCTGGAAGCAGTTTTAAAGGCCATGGACCGTTTGCCTCGTACCTCGGCTTCTTTTCTGCTGGAGAGTGTGGTGAAGACAAGGATCGATACGCAGGCCGTTTTGGAAGAATTGAACAAAAACGGGCTCGAATCTGCCCGCGCTTTGGTTGGAAGGGCGTCACCCGCTTCGGCTGCCCTGGAAGATATCCCGGCTGGAGGAGACAGTATTTTTGCGCAAAGGCAGCTGGAAAGAATGGTGGACACGCTTACGAAAGCGGGAAAAAACCTGCATTCTTTAGCCGCTTCTCCGGGTTAAACAGACGTAATAAGCAGTTTCCGGATAATATTTTTCAGTTCCGATACGGTCAGTATGGAGTTTTTATTACCTGGAATGCCGGGCTTAAAATATTGAAGCGGCGTTTATTTTTATTTGAAAAAGGACTTGACTCGGAAAATATGTGCGGATAGAGTCACTTCTTCCAGAGTCACCGAATCTTGTTGATTACCATGGGTTGACATGGGCAAGCAAAAGACGCTCTCGGATAATGATCTTTTTTACTGGCTGGCCTTGTACATGACTCCCGGAGTAGGGGCGATTCGTTTCTTTCAATTGCTCGAACATTTTAAGACTCCCCGGAGAGTATTTCAGGCTTCAGCCACTGAATTGGGCCGGATTCCCCGGTTACCACGAAAAACCGTGGCCGCCCTGAGGAGTTTCAATTGGGCCGAAGACGTTGAGGAAGAGATCAAGCGTGTTCGGAATCGAGGGTTCGCTCTGGTCACATATGGAGACCCGGCCTACCCACCGCGGCTAAAAGAAATCCCCAATCCGCCGCCTGTACTTTGGGTTGATGGTAAGATAATAAAACAGGACCAGGTGGCAGTGGCCATTGTAGGTTCAAGAGGCGCGACCGCCTACGGCCGGGAGACATCGGCCCGGCTTGCCGGTGAATTGGCCACGGCCGGTGTGAGTGTCGTCAGCGGTATGGCTTTGGGTATTGATTCGGCTGCTCATCGGGGAGCGCTGGCCGTGGGCGGGAGGACCTTGGCCGTGCTTGGTTGCGGGGTTGATATTTTGTACCCTAAACCAAACAAGGACCTCTTCCAGAACAT
>JAZGHI010000221.1:0-3375 GCA_036480955.1 Candidatus Adiutricales bacterium | reverse complement strand
TCGGCGATTGAAGCAATTAGTAAAAAGGTGCGCTTTGTTGTACCTAAGTCAGGAATTAAGAATGCATGCCCAGAAATAACAGGTCTCGGTGTTTTCCGACGGCAAACACTGAAAAAAGAAAGATTTTAATCTCAAGGCTTCAATTGTGAATTGAAAAAGACGCTTTTATCGTTTTTATAGTTCGGGATGATGAAAAACTATTCAGGTACGATCGGAGGTTAAGTGGTAGGCAAGATTGTCCAGCTTCACGGTGAAATCCACGTTCTCCACGCGGCACCCATCCGGTACCTGGATTTGGGCTGGAGCAAAATTTAAGATGGCCCGGATATCGGCTTCAATCAAGCGGTTGGCTATCTCCTGGGCGGTTGCAGCGGGTGTGGAAATTACACCGATTTCCATATTCGTCATTTCTTTAACCTGTTTCAGGTTGTCGATGCTCGCCACTTTCAGACCGTTGGGAAGTTTTTTGTCGATTTTTATGGGATCGTTGTCAAAAGCGGCCACGAAATTATATCCCTGGCGGAAAAAGTTTTCATGGGCGATCAGGGCTGACCCGAGATTGCCAATCCCTATCAGGCCGAGGTTCCAGTCTTTATTTAGGCCGAGTATTTTTTTTATCTCGAACAGCAAATCCCGGACATAATACCCGACACCCCTTACGCCGAATTCTCCAAAATAGGCCAGGTCTTTCCTTATCTGGGCCGAGTTTACACCGCAATGCTCTGCCAGTTTTTCACTGGAGATGACTTTTAAGTTCTCTCCGGCCAGCTCTTCCAGGTTCCTCGAATATATGGACAACCGGGTTATGGTCGCCCCTGGGATTTTATCGAATTTCATGTCTTTAAGTCCAACCCGTTAAATCTATTTAAGTAAAAGATTATTCCCGATGGGTACGATCCCGGGGACGCCGGGCGTCTTTCGGATCACAAGGCGGCCCCGAGATTTTTTGGTTGTTTATTCCATTCCCACCAGGGCTTTGATCGGCCCTGACATGGGATATGCGTATAAGAGAATCAACGCCACAACTAGAGTGTAAATACAAAGGGACTCGATCATGGCCAGACCGATTAGCATGGTCACGGTGATTTTACCGGAAGCCTCGGGATTCCGGGCCGTACCCTCGACAGCGCCCTTAATGGCAATACCCTGGGCCAAGCCAGTACCGACGGCGGCCAGCGCGATACCGAAACCAGCCGCGATAACGATGCCCAGGAATACCTTGAGACCGGCGACCTTGACGGCTGTGTCAGCTTCGGCGGCCATGGTCAGAGTGGACAGGGCTAGAACGAATAACACTGCGAAGATCATTATACGGGACAACTTCTTCATCTAATTTCTCCTCCTAATAATTTTTGCCTTCTATTTGCCTTCTTTTTAAACCTCGAGCTTGAGGTTGAAAAAACATTCTTAATGGGCTTCATCCATATGGGATTCCTCGATAGCGGCTGAAATATACATCATGGTCAAGAGCATGAAGATAAAGGCCTGGACAGCGCTGAAGAATAGAAACAAGAACATCATCGGAGTGGGTATCAGGAACTTGCCGGCTAAAAAGATTAAAATGGCTAAAACCAGGTCCTCACCCATAACGTTTCCGAAAAGACGTAAAGTCAAGGAGAGTACCCGTGAGGAATGTCCGATGATTTCCAGGGGAAGCATCAACGGAATCAAAGCCGGCATGGGCCCGAGGAAATGTTTGATATATCTAAAGCCATGAGTCCTGACCCCGACGTAGTGTGTGGCGGAAAACGCTACCAGGGCGCAAGAAAGCGTTGTGTTGACATTCGCGGTTGGAGATAACATGCCGGGTATCATGCCTAGATAATTACTGATAAGTATATACATGAAGAGGCTTGCCACTAAAGGAAAATATTTTCGGCCCTCTTCACCCATTATCTCTACTTGAAAATTTTCGATTCCCTCGATAAGTACTTCGAAAAAATTCTGGGCCGGGCCGGGAATGAGCCTGACATTTAATGTGGCCAGCCGGGCCACAATCAGCAAAAAGATGAGAATGAGCCACGAGTATACAACATGTGGATAACTGTAGAAGAAATCTCCCAGACCGATGGCCTCGAAAAGAAGCCCTAAGAAGAGAATCGGATGCTCCATGTATCAGGCCGTCTCCTTGGTGATTTTTCTATATAAAACCGTACCCGCTTCAGAAAAGAGTACGAGGAAAATGGTCAGAATAAACGTGGATAATCCCAGGATAAGACCCAGGCCGTTTACCAGATGTTGAGAAACAAGGATGAATATAATCAGCACCGTGCCCAGAAAACGTATATAGTATTTTACGAGCACATTTTGCGGAGTCACCTTCGAGCCCGGCACTAACGCTCTTAACAGAACTCTGTGAAATAATAACAAATTCACCGTGACCAGCAGTCCGCCGATAACAACACTCACTGTTATTTCGAAAGGCAGGTAAATCAGGGAGAAAACAGTCAGAACGGCCAAAACTATCCAGCTGAAAGGTGTGATTTTATATAAAATAATCGGTTTATCCGTCACTTGGACTCCCCGGACAAAATTCGCTCAGCCCTTTTGGCGATGACATATAAATTCCTGAAACCAGCGATAATTCCTAAGATTAAAAAAATAATGGTTAACCACGGTTCAGTGCCAAACACACGATGATCTAGAAAGTAACCTATAGCCAGGCCGATGATCGTGGCCAACACCATCGAGATGCCCATGGAACTGACCACGGCTAATAACCTTATATATTGCCTGGCCTCACTCTCCATGCGGTCACCCTGGATAGGCCGTATATTCAAGCATCAGGTCTTAATTAGTGCCCGTCCGGAAATGGTTATTTTCTCCAATCTCTTTGTTGGACAAAAAAAATTATCCTCGGAATATCAAATATATGCCTGCGGCAATTTTTTTCGTCCGCCTCGATCTTGAAAAAAATTCCTCATTTCTGGACAGACACTAATTAGTTCACCTTTTTCACGATCAGAAGAAACACACCCTTGATATTAGATTATTTTTAGGCCGGAAAGGTGACTTTGCCAATATATTTCGTTAGCTTTATACTCATTAAGTCCCAGTAATTTAAACCACTTACACAGAAAGTCCACCTAGGACCCGACCGCTAGTGTAATCTATCACATAGGCCTAACACAAGGCCCCGGTTAAAGTCAACTTTATTTTTTATTACAAGTGTTTCAAGGGTATTTAATCCGGCGTTATCTGAGATCCTCAAACACAGCCTTGGCTACAGACAGTGTCTGTTCGATGTCCGCCTCGGTGTGCGCCGCGGATACAAAAGTAGTCTCAAATGGCGACGGAGCCAGATAAACTCCTGATTCGCGGCAATTTCGATAAAACTTCGCGAATAGATCCTGATCTGATTTCGCGGCAGAAGTG
>JAZGHI010000220.1:0-4943 GCA_036480955.1 Candidatus Adiutricales bacterium | reverse complement strand
ATGTAAGGTATGAGCATCAGGCTTCCCGCCAGGATGAGGAGGGACCCGGCGATTATAAGAATCGGACGCCGGAGGGCAAACCCGAGCAGTAGTATGTATTCTTGTTCGAGCCGTTTAAAAATTCTGGCGCTTATAGTGAAAAGCGACCGGTTCCCTTGAGAATTTCCTCTTTTTTGGAATTGACCCGCGGGAAGCATCCGAGAAGCCAGCATAGGCACCAGAGTCAGCGCCGCAACCAGGGAGCAGGCCAAAGCGAAACTAACCACATAGGCCAGTTTCTGGAACATGATTCCGGACATACCCCGGACAAAGACCAGCGGCAAAAAGACGGCCAGTGTGGTTAAGGTACTGGCGAGAATGGCCGGAGTCACTTCCTCACTGCCCTTAATGGCCGCTTCCTTGGGATCGAGGCCTGCTTCCCGCATCCGGTATATATTCTCCAATACCACGATGGCGTTATCCACGAGCATCCCGATTCCCAGGGCCAGGCCGCCCAGGGTCATCAGGTTTAAGGTGAAGTGGCCGAAATACATCAGAGAAAAAGTAGCGATAACAGATATGGGGATAGCGGTGGCGATTACGGCCGTGCTCCCAATATTTCTCAAGAAAAAAAGGAGCACAAAGATGGCCAGTGTCCCTCCGTACAGGATGGAAGTGCCCACATTGGTGATGGATCGCTGGATATAATCCGAGGTGTCAATGATGGGTGTAATTTGGATCTGGGGGATGTCACGATTTATCCGGTCGATCTCTTTCAGGACTCCCCGGGCGACTTCCACCGTGTTTGTGCCGGACTGCTTATTGACGGACATACGGATGCCCGGTTTATTGTTCACCCGCACGATTCGGATCACCTTCTGCCAGGCATCCTCCACCTGAGCCACGTCCCTCAGCCTGACCGGGGCTCCCGCGCGCTCGGCAATAACCGTGTCCGCCAGTTCCTTCAGACTCGAATACTGGCCCGGCGTCCGAATCATAATTTCTAAATTCCCACGTCTTGATGGACCAGCCGGAACATTCACGTTCTCGGCCTTTATTTTTCTCAGGAGTTGATCGATAGACAAGCCCAGGGCCTTTATCCGGTCCGCGGACAGGTTGATATGGATTTCCCTGTCCCGACCGCCGATGGTACTGATCGAGGCTACTCCCGGAAGGCGTTCGAGACGATATTTGACCTGAGTGTCGATTACCCGACGGGTCTGACCCGGATCCATATGGCTCGACGCCCCCAGAATCAAAATGGGAAAGCTGGCCAGATCGAATTTACTTAAGGTTGGGCGGTCCGCGTCGGCCGGGAGACGGGCAATGACACGGTCCAATCGTTCCCGGACGTCACTGGCCGCGGTACTCAGTTCCGTGCCCCAGGTGAAGTTCACCCGCACATTGCTGACTCCTTCCCCTGAAACCGAAGATACCCCTTCGGCGCCCGGGACCGCGCTCATGGCCTCCTCTATGGGCCTGGTAATGAGTTGTTCCACTTCTTCCGGGCTGGCGTTCGTGTATCGGGTAGTAATACTTAGGGTGGGGTAAGTGATATCGGGCATCAAATCTATGGGCAGGCGGAACAGGGAAATCATGCCCAGGATGATGACGATCAATACGGCCATGATCGTGAATACCGGCCGATCAACCGCAAACCGGGAGAGTCTCATGACCTCTTCCCCGAACCGGGGCTTCCTCCGCCTGGATCATTTCTCTGGTTCGCGGTTCCCTTTTTCGGGGATTTTTCTTCGTCCGGCAGCATAAAGGCGGAACCGTCCTGAAGCAGGTGTTGGCCCAGCGTTACCACGGACCCGGAAATCGGCGGCGCCACTACCTCGGCTAATTCGTTATCTGAAATACCGATGGTGACCGGCACAAACTTTACTTTACCCGCATTAATGTCCGCGATGAAAACCCCCTGCCTGCCCTTTCTATTCACCAAGGCCGTCACCGGGACCACGACCGCGTTATCATGTCTTAAGAACTCAAGGCTCACATTGATAAACATACCTGGTCTGAGGCGGTTTTTCGTATTCGGGACTTCCACCTCAATTCGCCCTTGTCTGGATTTTTCATTTAATAACGGAGCGATTCGGATTACCTTGCCCAAAAATGACTCTCCGGGGAAGGCGTCTATATAGAGTGTCGCTTCCTGCCCTACGGTGATCTTGGAATAATCCTGCTCGATAACGTTTATCACCGCGGTGAGTGAATCTATATCCAGTACGGAGACAATAGATTTGTTGGGAGCCAGCAGGTCGCTCTCATTTACAAACCTCTCCCCGATAACTCTTGCATCATCTCCACCCTCCCATGACACCCTTATCTGGGTGTAGGACAACCGGATCTGAGCAGCCTTTAACGCGGCCTCCTGCTGGACCAGTTTGGCATCGGCGACCTTGTTTTTGACTTCATAGGTCTTATATCGCGCGCTCGCGGTGTCAAGCTCGGATTCAGCCACGATCTGCTTCCGCCGCAGGGCTTTCATGCGTTCAAGTTCCTTAAGAGAAGTGGCCAGAGAACTTTTACTCTCCTCAAGATTGGCCAGGGCCACTTGCAAGGCCGCCAGGCTCTGTTCAACCTGCTGCTGGTATTCATCATTCTCAATCACGGCGATGAGTTGCCCCCGCTTAACGGGATCGCCGATATTAACCAGAATTTTCTCGAGCCGGCCGGGGATTTTCGAAGCCACTACAAACTGGGACCTGGGATAAAGCGTCCCGGAAAATTTGCCCACGTCGCGCATTGTGGTTATCCGAACAGGCTCGATTTCAACGGCAACCGCCATGGACCTGGGCCTCCGCGGTCCGGAACTATCCGAGGCGGTCACTTTTTCGTAAATCTGCCAGCCTACGGACCCAAAGGCAATCAAGAAAACAGAAATCAAAAGGAGCTTCTTCATTATATTGTCCCTGAAAAGTAGAGGTCTCAACTTAGAAGCGCTCACGCGATGAGGCTACTTCCGTTCTAAACAGTATAACCTTAAAAGTACAATTTTTTCCAATTTAAAAACTTCTCCCAGCATGTAATGCCTGAGATAATTGCTGTTTGCGCCGACAGGTCGAATTATGAACCTGTGGTCGAATCCACCGGTATGATTCGTAAGCCTTTTAAACCGGCTGGAAGAAAAGAAACCGCGGATCGAAAAATATCCACGTGGAATTGGAATCATTCGGGTTACATCTTAAGCTCTTTTCCCAAATAATCCTTCACTTTATGCGGCGGGTCACACGCTCAAAAGCAGGCTGAGATCTGGGCAAAAATACTAGCGTTGGTAAGGCCTTTCAGGGAGGGAGCGCCGCTACGGCAGGTTGAAGAGCAGGTACCGCAGCCTTTGCACAGCGCTTCATTGACCACCGCCCTTTCATTTTCATCAAGGGCGATGGCCTTATACGGGCAGACTTCAATACAGGCCGAACAACCCGTACACCGAACGGGATCGACTTCGGTCACGGAACCGCCCACCAATAGGCTGGACGAACTATGTACGGTCGCCGCTCGTGAAGCGGCGGCCAGGGCCTGGGAGATGGATTCTTCAATGGGCTTGGGATAATGGGCCAATCCAGCCAGGAACAGACCCTCGGTGGCGAATTCCACGGGTCTCAGTTTCTGATGGGCCTCCAGGAACCAGCCGTCCTCATCAAGCGGAACCTTAAACATCCGGGCCAACTCATCATCTCTCCGGCTTACGATGGCGGAAGCCAGTACCAGATAATCCGGTTTAATGACCACCTCGCGCTCAAGAATGGGATCTGTCAGGGAGACTTCTAGAGACGATCCTGGATGGGCAACCTCAGGTTTCGAGTCCAGTTCATAACGAATAAAGATAACTCCTTTTTCAAGAGCTTCCCGATAGAGATCTTCCTTTTCCGCGTAGGTACGCATCTCGCGGTAAAGTATATAAATCCTGGCCTTGGGATTTATTTTTTTTATCTCCAAAGCGTTCATCACGGAATGTGTACAGCAGACCTTGGAGCAATAGGGCCGGTCCGGCTCGCGGGATCCCACACATTGTATAAAGGCAATAGCGCCGGCCTCCTTAAGTTTTGCGTTGTTTTCGGCCAGCAAATCGTCCATCTCCAGCGAGGTCAGGATGCGCGGGTCCGTGCCCCGGAGATACTCACCGGGTTCGAGCTCATCTGCACCCGTGGCCAATATGGAAACTCCGTGTGAAATTTCGGCGCCGGAGGATAATCTGGTTGTAAAATTTCCGACAAAACCATCCACAGCGATTATCTTCGCGCCAAGATGAACCTTTATTTTGTCGTCAGTTAAAACCCGGTCGCTCAAATCCCGCGCAAACGCCCTGATATCCTCACCCTTGGCTGAACGATAAATGCTGTTGGCCGCGCCACCCAGTTTATCCGTCCTCTCCACCAGATCGACCATGAAGCCCTGTTGGGAGAGGTTAAACGCTGACGTGAGGCCGGACACACCACCACCGACAATCAAAGCCGAAGGGTGTACTCCAATCTCGTTTTCGAACAGCGGTTCGAGAAGGGCTGTTTTAGCCACGGTCATTCTTATCAAGTCCTTGGCTTTTTCCGTGGCCGCCTCAGGGTCGTCCGCGTGAACCCATGAATTATGATTCCTGATATTGGCCATTTCAAAGAGATATTTATTAAGCCCGGCAGCGGTCAGGGTTTCTTGAAACAAGGCCTCGTGGGTCCTGGGTGAGCAGGCGGAAACGACAATACGGTTAAGGTTATGATCCCGGATTATCCCGCCCATTCTAGCCTGTGTATCCTGAGCGCAGGTGAAAAGATTTTCTTCCACGTGTTCCACAAAAGGTAACGAACGGACGTATTCCACCACGGCCGGAACGTCCACCACCCCGGCTATATTTACACCGCAAGCACATACGAATACGCCAATGCGGGGCGGTTCACCAAGAACATCCCGCTGGACAGGAATGGCTCTCTCCCTGGTTTCCGCGCCTCTCACGTCAGCCAGTTGAGCGG
>JAZGHI010000219.1:0-3005 GCA_036480955.1 Candidatus Adiutricales bacterium | reverse complement strand
GTGTTACCTGCGCCTGCATCGGAACGGGCCGGTCTGCCACTATCGAGCACACGTTAGAACTGGCCGGTAAATACAAGGACCGCCTGATACCCTGGGCCCGGATAAGCCCTCATGAAGGCATGAACGGCGTTAGACGCCTCGAGCATTACGTAAAGGAGTTCGGCCTTCGGGGCCTGGAGGTCTCCACTTTCAGGGAAAGGCTGTACGCCAACGATAAGAAATACTACCCGTATTACGCCAAGTGTGTGGAACTCAATATCCCGGCCAGGGTGTATTGCACCATGAATTACGCCGCCGACCGGCCCATGGATTTAGGCCGTCCTATTTACCTGGACGAGGTCTGCCGGGATTTTCCTGAATTAATCATTATCGCCGGTCTGGGCGGCTGGCCGTGGGTTCCGGAACTGGTAGGCCTGGCCCGGAGACATCCGAATCTGCATATCGACCTGGCCGCTCATCGTCCATTACATATCCCCAAGCCGGGCAGCGGTTTCGAGATGCTCCTTCAGTTCGGCAACACCCTGCTTCAGGATCGGATGCTTTTCGCCAGTTCCTGGATGACCCTGGGCTTGCCTTTAAAACAGATTATCAAAGAAACAGAGGACTTACCGCTGAAAGATAGCGTACGGCCCAAGTGGATGTACCAGAACGCGGCCCGTATTTTAGGAATCGACTGAAAGGTGAAAGGTAAAAGGTAAAAGTACTGTATGAGATTCAGACCATGCATAGACCTTAAGGAAGGCCGGGTGGTCCAGATCGTAGGTGGTACCTTGGGAAACACGGGCGCGCGTGGAGTGGTGACCAATTTTGAGACAGAGCGTTCTCCGGCGGATTTTGCCCAAATGTACAAGGAAGACAGCATTCCGGGCGGACATGTGATTTCCCTTGGTCCGGACAATGAGGAAGCGGCTCTGGCAGCGCTTTCCGCCTACCCCGGTGGGATGCACATGGGTGGCGGGGTCAACCCGGACAACGCCCGAACATTCCTGGACGCCGGGGCCAGTCACGTAATCGTTACGTCCTATGTCTTCCGTGAAGGGCGGATTGATACAAAACGGCTGAACCGGTTGGTAGAGGTAGTGGGCAAGAAGAGGCTGGTCCTGGATTTGAGCTGCCGCAAGCGTGATGATACGTTCTGGGTAGTGACCGACCGGTGGCGGAATTTTACCGAAGTAAAAATCAGCGCCGAGACATTAGAGTGGTTGTCGGAACACTGCCACGAATTGCTGGTCCATGGCGTGGATGTGGAAGGAAAAAAAGCCGGTATCGAAGAGAACCTGGTGAAGATACTGGGTAAGTGGTCCCCCATTCCGGTGACCTACGCTGGCGGGGCCACGTCATTGGCCGATCTGGACCGGGTAAAGGAATTGGGCCGTGATCGAGTTGATCTGACCATCGGGAGCGCGTTGGATATTTTTGGAGGGGACGTCGCCTACCGGGACGTAGTCGATTGGCAGAGGCGGGAAGAAATGGAGTAGCGGGAATAATGGCCGGATACGTATATGCCGGCGCTAGACACTTGAAAAAAAAGCTGATCAGGCCGCCTTGTCAAAGAAAAAATATTGATATAATGAAATATGTAATGTTCTTGGATGCTTATCAACAGACCGGGATAAATTATAAAATATTATGATTGAACTCGAAAAGTTAGCTAACCAGGTACTTCATAATTGTTATATTTCCGATTCGCGTTTTGCCGGGAATTATTCAATCTGCGGCCTGGCCATGCGTTTGCGGGACCTCTACAAGTGGGAAAATGGATTTGAGCCCTGGCTTGAGAAGGATTTTCCCGACATACTCGACTGGATCGGGGAAAGGGAAGAGAGCTGGAACACCCTCAAAGGCCAGGATTTTAAAGATATAGTTATACATGGCCGGAAGTACAATCCTTTTGATTTAGAAGGGATCAACGCCCAGCTAGGACCACTGGATCTGTTCTATGGAGGCGGGTACGGCTCAAGTTTAAAACCCACTTTTGTATTGGCCCGGCTGGAAGAGAAAAAGGAAATATACGGATTCCCCGTGTACATTCTGGGCCGGGAGTTGGCCAGAGACCTTTTTACCGTTCCGGCCCTGAGTCAGGAAGGTTCGATAATCGTTCGCCGGGAGGCGGCCAAACTTTATATCTGGGACCAGATTTTTTACGTCAGGGAATCCTGCCGCCCCGCTTTGAATTTCGCCTTGGAACAATACGGGATCGAGCCGGGGAACCAGAAGGAAGTGCAGCGAGCCATGCCCTTAATAGCGGCCGCGGAGACGGAGGTCTTTATGTACCATGAGTCGGGGGAACTGCTGGAAACCGGTTTTGATCGTGACGTCTGGCGGGAAGTAATCGCCGCATTTCCCCACTCGCCCATAGAACTTCTGGCCAGATCAATAAAAGACCTGTTAGCCGATACTAATGAGTTCGGAAGACTAGCCTTTATAATCAGGGGACGTAAGGCAGCCTCTCTGGGATTCTTCACGGCCTTTCTTGGGGGCTTAGCCAGAGAGCTTTTTCCGGAAATACAGGAGGCTTTTTCAGAATTTAAAGAATGCGGTGATTGGGGGCTCATTGAAACCGCTAAAGCCACGGGTTACAAGCGGGTCCGTGAATATGCCGGTCGTATCACCCACATTCACCTCGAGGCTAGGCGCACGAAAGATGAATCGTGGGCAAAAAAGGAGTTGACCGAAAAACTTCTGAAGCAATTATACCTGGACACAGCCACGGTGAAATAAAAAAGATCACCCATTACAATCCTTCTGCCCTGACCAAAATATAATAAAGCGGCCTGAAATATGAGATTTCTAACCGCTTTCTTTTCATTCCTCCTCCTTAAGTATATTATCGAGTACAATCCATTCGCCCAGACCAAAAGCGGTTAACTCCTTGTTCGAGACCTCTGCAAAACGAGTAATTTGAGGTCAAATCGAGGAGCACGAAAATTTAAGCCGCAGGAATACTTGTAGTATTTCGAGGAGTTAAATTCGAGCGCGACAAAGAGTTGAGCCAAAGGACGAAG
>JAZGHI010000218.1:0-2751 GCA_036480955.1 Candidatus Adiutricales bacterium | reverse complement strand
CCGAAGGAAAATAAATGCCCTTAATTTTTTTCAAGATCGAGGCGGACGAAAAAAATTGCCGCAGGCATATATTTGATATTCCGATATAATTTTTTACCGAAGGTAAATAAATGTCCGTAATTTTTTTTGTCCAACAAAGAGATTGGGGGAAATAACCATTTCCGGACAGGCACTAGGTAAGATGTAAGGATGTAATGAACGGCGAAGGTGAAACATCACCCTACGATGTGACCGCTTTTAAAATAATCTCCGAGACCTTTTACCGTTTCAGCGCTATAAAACCGGCCGATACATTTTTTTAGCTCATCCAGAGCCGCCTGTTGGGTGAGGATCTCTCTATAGCTTCTCTCCGAAGTCATGGCGTCGTATGAGTCCGCTACGGCAATAATCTGGGTCAGTCGATCTATTTCATCTCCGGCCAAGCCGTCCGGATAGCCGGAGCCATCCAATCGTTCGTGGTGATGGCGTATAATGGGCCGGACCTCGGCTAAGAATGGAAGTGGAGCCAGAAAGCGGTCGGCCATAGCCGGCTGTCTCTTCATTACTTTACTCAAAGCATGAGGTTTTCTTATCTAAAATATAAACAGTGGTTTTTCAGGTCGCAAGAAAAACATAGGATTTATTGATTTTTAGGCGGGCTTATTACATTTTTCCTTTTCCAGGATTGTCTTAAAAGCCTCTAAGGCTTTATCAATTCCGGCCCTATCTACGTCAAGATGTGTAACGGCCCGGATCAGATGCGGCCCAAAGGCAAGGACGAGTACGTCGTGCTCCATCAGCCCGGCGGCCAATTCGGGAGCGCTCATTTGAGGCAGGTTCGTTCTAAAAATGACCAGATTTGTCTCGACATTTTCGGGACTTATCTCAATTCCCTCAAGTTCGGCCAAACCTCTGGCCAGGATTTTAGCGTTATCATGGTCCTCGGCCAGGCGGTCTACATTATTATCCAGGGCGTAAATCCCGGCCGCGGCCAGTATCCCGGCCTGCCTCATTCCACCTCCCAGGACCTTCCTCCAACGAAGGGCCTCTTTAATCAACGGCTTGCTTCCAGCCAGTATGGATCCTACCGGCGCTCCGAGACCTTTGGAAAGGCAGAAAGAGACCGTCTCGAAATGCCGGGCGAAGTCTGCCGGCTTGTGCCCGGAGGCCACGCAGGCGTTAAAAAGTCTTGCCCCGTCCATATGCATAACCAGATTGTGGGCATTGGCCACATCCCTTATGGCGGCTATCGTTTCCATGGGGTAGACGGTACCGCCACCCTGATTTGAAGTATTTTCGATAAAAACAGCCCGGGTAGGAGTGAAGTGGATATTTTCAGGTCTGATGGAATTCTCGATCTGTTCAGGGCTTAAAAGACCTCTCTCGGCCGGCAGAGTCTTGAACTGGACCGAACTAATTACGGCCGCGGCCCCACTCTCATTATTATAGGGGTGGGCGCCGGCTTCAATCAGGATCTCGTCTCCAGGCCGTGTCAGGACCCTTATGGCCAACTGGTTGGCCATGGTGCCCGAAGGCACAAAGAGCGCGTCTTCGAATCCCAATACGGCCGCGGCCTTTTCCTGGAGAGCGTTTATGCTGGGATCCTCTCCGAAGACATCATCTCCCACCGGGGCTTCAGCCATAACCCGGCGCATTTCCGGTGTGGGTTTGGTAACAGTATCGCTTCGCAGATCTACTAGGTTCGGCATTGAATCACCTCAAAAAAATCATCTAAAATAATTATCCCTAAAATGGTCCATAATGACGCAGGAAAGAGCCTCAGTTTAGTAAATCAAGGACCACCTGGCTGAAACCGGCCGGACCGGCTAAAGGAACCCGAGTAAGACCCTTAATATCCATTGGTACATATTCCTGGTTCGCAAGGGCCAATAAAAAAGGCTGGTCAACCACGGCCAGAAACGAAGTGTCATTTGGAGAATTCCCCAGGCCAACCGTTACGAGGTTCTGGAAATTCCCCCGGTATAATTCAGCCAGGTACCTCACAGCCCGGCCTTTGCTGCTCTTGTCCGTGAGGTGAAAAAACCGTTCCCCACGGGTAAGCCTCAAACCCAGCTTTTTCACGGCTGAAGCCAGCGCTTCCTCGGATATCTCCTGGTCTCTCAGAACGAACGCCTGGCCGAATTCACGTTCCTGTGCGGCCCGGGCCTGCTTCAGGGAGAGGCCGGTTAAATCCGCCACCTGCTTTGTTTCCATTTGAGTGATAAATTGGATAGAAATTTTTTCCAGAAGTGTATCAAACTTCCTGGCCATCTCATCCGTGGTTTTCGACAGAATAACGGCCTTGTAATCTTTGAATTCCACCGCCTCCGGAGGTATTTCAATATCGTAGTTCTCGGGGATTAATATTGCCCCACCGTTTTCCGGGATAAAAGGATGCAAATTTCCGATTTCATCGCGTAAAATCTCAATCTCACTTCGGGTCTTGGATGAGACTATTACCAGGGGAATTCCTTTTTCTTCAATCAACCTGAGAGCCGGTTCGGCCGGCGCCCAGGAATATGTTTCCGAGTCCAGCAAGGTCCCATCCAAGTCGGTGAAAATCACAAACTCATTCATTTTCTATAACAAATCTCTCAACTTCAAGACTAAGAGTGTTCAAGAGCAATAAGGCGGAATCGGCCAGGATAAGTACTATTTCAAAGGCTGGCACGCCGGGCAAAAATACGTGCCCCGGCCGCCCACAACCATCCTGGCTATTTCGTGCCCGCATACCACGCATCCTTCCCCACGCCTTTGGTAGACTTTAAGGAA
>JAZGHI010000217.1:0-2127 GCA_036480955.1 Candidatus Adiutricales bacterium | reverse complement strand
TCAGACTGCTTACCTTTGCCACCCCATTCCTTAACGCCCACCGGGCCCCGCTCTCCAGCCGGCCTATCGGCCAATCCGCCAGAGCCGTTGAAATAACCTGAATTATGGTCGGGAAATCAAGAAGCGTTTTAATATTTTTGTCGCTGGCAACCCTCGCTCTACCCGCTGGCGCCTTAGGGAACGAGGTTTCCTGGCTTACAGGCATTATTCATGTTCATTCGAATTTCAGCTCCGGCTCATACTCAATCGAGGAACTAGCCGACCGGGCCGAATCCGTCGGGGCCGATTTTCTTATACTGACCGACCACGACCTTGCGGTAATGGCTTACGGCCTTCAACCCTTTCAAAAATTTCTGAAAAAAAAATATGAGAAACGATCCATCATCTCACAAGGACCCGAGGTATATCTTACTGAAATCGCCCGAGTCAACGCCGGACAGAAGGCTGTTCTCATAATCCCAGGTGTTCAGTCTACCCCCCATTATTTTTGGCAGGGATCACTCCTAACCGGTAATTTGACCAGCATAAACGCACGCAGGGAGGTACTCATCCTGGGTCTCGATCGGGCGGAGCAGTACCGGAATCTGCCTATCGTTCACAATCCTCGGGCATATTACCGCCTTGATCTGTTTCAGGGCGAGTTAATCTTCTTCGCCCTGGCCTCGATGGCCGGCCTGGTTCTGCTGTTCAACAGGCCCATATTCAAGGTGCTGGGCTTGGGAGTCATCCTGCTTTGCCTGGCTGGGACGCTTAACTCCCAGATCCGCGTTCCTTATCCTTTTGACCAATACCACGATTTCGGGTACAGGCCATACCAGGTGCTCTTGGATTACGTGGCCCAAAACGGCGGGCTTTCCTTCTGGGCTCACCCGGAGTCGGTCTACGCCGAACGCGGTGTTTCTTACGGTCCGATTACCATGCGCACGGCCCAATATCCCGCGGCCTTAATCCGAACGAACAATTATACCGGGTTTGAGGCTGTTTATGGAGACAAAAACCATCTCCGCGAACCTGGACGAGAATGGGACGCGGCCCTGCTAGGCTACATTAACGGCCTGCGCCAAAACTATCCCGTGGCCATAGCCGGCAGTGATTACCATTCTGAAGGTATGTCTGAAACTAAATTTAACGAATTCAAGACAGTGGTCCGAGCAACAGGAAAATCCAAGGCGGAAATTCTGGCCGCGCTCCAGGCCGGGCGAGTCTATGCTTTACGCCAGCTCACGAATTACCATCTTATTCTGGAAACATTTAAAATTATCGGGTCCGAAGGCCAAACCGCCGATGGACCAGGTTCAACGATTGAGAGCGCGGGACCGGTTCAGATTTTAGCGCGAGTCACATTCTCCGACCATGAAAGCCGTGAAGCTGCCATTCAACTGATCAGCAACGGCCGTGAGATTAAAAAAATAACGGGGAAGACACCCCTCGATTTTTCTTACAACGATACTCAAGACCCGCCAGGCGCAACAGTTTACTACCGTCTTAACGTGAGCAGCACCGCGGGCCTGCTTACAACCAATCCGATCTTTGTAAGTTTCCCGCCTCAGGCTGACGGCACATCCGAATGAAGCAGCCGGTAAAAATTCTTGCCCATGAATAGAACCCCGCCCTGATCTTGGAGTCGGCCTTGGTTATCCAAAAAGGATAAATCTACCCTCCCAAATCCCATAACCGGGCAAAATCAAGAAAGCACTTGACAAGTACAAACCTTTTTAATAATCTAGATCATGGTTGCTCAAATCCATTCGGCCATAGACCTTGGCTCGAATACCACCCGCCTCATCACAGCCTCGAGTACGAAAAAAAACAGTATAAAACGCCATCTGGTCCAACAGGAAACAACACGTTTGGGAGAAGGACTCACACCTGGCGAAACCCTTCTGCCCGCCGCTGTAAACCGCACCCTCAAAGTCTTGCAATCCTATCGTGAAACAGCCTTGGCCCACGGTTCAAAGTCTATCTTAGCCGGGGCAACCGGCGCGGTTCGGGATGCCGCGGACGGCCGGGAGTTCGCAGCCCGTGTAGAAAAAGACTTGGGTATTGAGACCATGATTCTTTCCGGCCGCGAAGAAGCCGTCTTAACCGCAGCCGGGATCATGACCGCGATTATACCGATGCCTGACC
>JAZGHI010000216.1:0-2527 GCA_036480955.1 Candidatus Adiutricales bacterium | reverse complement strand
ACGTCTATCCCACGGTCGCCTATACTGTGTATGCTGCATCTGATTCCGGATTCGTGAGCCTTGAGCACGAGGCCCTCGATTATCTCCGGGTCGGTCATCATTAACCCTAAGCCCCTGGGGCCGCGATTTTGCGGTTCGTAAACCCCGGCGGTTCCCCCGGCGCCGGAGCCGTCTCCCATGATTTTCAGGGTCATGAATTTCAGCCAATCGTCGCCGAAACCGCTTTCAATACCAAGGTTGGTCAGGGCTTGCAGCGTATCGGCGTCTTCCGGCTGTTGGGGAAAAGCGCTCACCATAAGGTTGATTCTTACCTGGCGGAGCCCTTCCAGCCATAGCTGGCGGTAGGCCCTGATGCTTGAGGCATAGGCGCTGGCGTCGTGCGTGGAAGTAATCCCCCATTCAGAGAACTGGTCCATCACGGTCCGAAATCCGGTTTTCAATTCCTCCACGGTGTAAGGAGGAATAACCTTTCCCACCAGTCTGGCCGCGGTTTCGTACAGAAGACCTGTCGCCTCCCGGTCTTCACCCCGTTCGATCTCCCCTCCGGGAGGATCGGGTGTGTCCATGGTGACACCCGCCAGTTCAAAGGCCCGGCTGTTGGCCAAGGCCTGGTGTCCGGTGTCAGACACAATGAACACCGGATTTTGGGGAGCGGCCTCATCCAGCTCCCAGCGGGTTATGTGCCGGTTCTCCTCGAGTTTCGAGTCATTGAAATTGGAGCCTCTGACCCATTTGCCCGGGCCGAGTTCATCGGCGCGCTCCCTTACTATCTTGAGTATGTCCTTGATACTTTTTACCGAGGGCTGCCGGCAGTTTATCTCAGTTATTATGGAAGCGGCCATGCCCGGATGGGTGTGGCTGTCTATAATACCGGGCAGGCAGGTCTTACCCTCCAGGTCCATGATCGCCGTGTTTTTTCCGGCCAGCTCCCGTATTTCATCCGATAAACCCACGGCCAGGAACCGGCCGTCCTTTATGGCCGCGGCTTCGACTATCGAGTCATTAGGATCAACGGTGATTATTTTTCCGTTTATCAGGATTCTATTTGCAAAGAGTTTTTCGTTCACGCTAACCTCCTCTGGCTTGTGCTTCATTAGCTTGGAAGTAGGGTGTAAGTTGACAGATGGCAATATATGGGAAGGACGTTAAGGCGTCAAGCAGGAAGGCTCGAATCGAAGCATTTGAAAAACCAGCAGCCTGCTCCGCGACCGTGTGTCTCAACAATTAAAACCCTGGTTTTCAATGCCTTGTTTTAATGTTATCCTCAGAGGAACATTTAAAAATTTTTAGAAAATTTTAAAATAAAAATACGAGCGTTAAAGGAGAGGGCTAATGGTATGGGAACCGGAAATCGAGGAACTAAATCATCGGCGGCGTCTGGCCGAGAAAATGGGCGGCAAGGAAGGCATCGAGCGGCAGCATAAAAGGGGCAAGCTGACGGTCAGAGAGCGGATAGCCGGGTTGGCGGACAAGGGCTCGTTCCGGGAGATCGGAGCCCTGACCGGTGGGGCCAGGTACGATGGAGACAAGCTGGTCGCGTTTACCCCCGGCAACTCCGTGATCGGGACCTGCGAGCTCGATGGACGCCGGGTGGTCTTGAGCGGCGGGGATTTTACAGTGAGGGGCGGCGCGGCCGACGCGGCCGTGGGAAACAAGCCGGGCTATGCCGAAAACCTGGCCCTGGAATGGCGCCTGCCGTACATTCGCCTCCTCGACGCCACGGGTGGGAGCGTGAAGACGTTCGAGAAGATCGGCCGCACTTATATTCCGGGCAAACCGGGTGGAAAGCCCGAATATCACCCCCTCAGCGTCATACCGGTGGTTTCAGCGGTAATGGGTTCCGTGGCCGGTCTTCCGGCCGTGGAAGCCTGCATGGCCCATTTCAACCTGATGGTCAAAAACACCAGCCTTCTGTTCGTAGCCGGACCAATGGTGGTCAAGGCGGCCTTGAGCGAAGATGTCACCAAGGAAGAATTGGGAAACGAGCAAATCCAGGCCCATACCAGCGGCGTCATAGATAATGTGGCCGAAAATGAGGCGGACGCCTTCCGCATAATCAGGCGTTTCCTGAGTTATCTCCCGAACAATGTCTGGGAACTGCCGCCCCGCACGGAACCGACAGACGACCCGAACCGGCGGGACGAGGGGCTTCTGTCCATCATTCCCCGGTCCGTCAGAAAAATATACGATCCGTATAAGATCCTGGACCACACCCTGGATTGTGATTCCTTTTTCGAGATTCAGCCGTACTTCGGGAAATCCCGCATAATCGGGCTGGCGCGGGTGAACGGGTATCCGGTCGGGGTGATGATAAACAATCCCCGGTTTCTGGGCGGTTCCCTGGATATGACGGCCGGTGAAAAGGTTATAAAATTCATGCTCATGTGCAATACCTTCCATCTGCCCATGGTGTATTTCGCCGATGAACCGGGATTCATGGTCGGCCTCGAGGCCGAGAAGCAGGGGATTGTGCGCGCCGGAGCCAGGATGGTTCTGGCCACACGTGAAACCCAGATGCCCTGGATAA
>JAZGHI010000215.1:0-2196 GCA_036480955.1 Candidatus Adiutricales bacterium | reverse complement strand
GGATCGTCAGATAAAGAAAAAAAGGTTTGGCCTTAAGAGGATTCTGGGGCTGACCATAATCGGTGGTCTGGCCTTTTCCACGGCCTATTATTTTTTATACAGGGACAACAGCTCAAAACTGAACGTGCGCGCGGAAAAGATAATCATTTCATCCGTATCGGAAGAGTCTTTCCTGGAATTCATCCCCGTATTGGGAATGGTCCTGCCGGTCACCATGGTTTACCTGGACGCCATTGAAGGGGGCCGGGTGGAGAAGAAGTTCGTTGAAGCCGGGGCCTGGGTCAAGGAGGGTGATAAGATCCTTCAATTGTCGAACACCAACCTGGTCATCAATATAATGCAGCGGGAGGCGGAATATTTCAACCAGGTGGATAACTTGCAAAAAGCCCGCCTGTCCATGGAGCAGTACAAGCTCAATTTCGCCACCTTGACGGCTGACCTGGATTATCAGCTGAAAACGGAAAAGCGCGATTATGACCAGAACAATGTCCTTTTTAAGAAGAAGACTATTACTTCGCAGAAGTATTTAGCCAGCAAGGATAAATACGAATACCTGCAAAAAAAGAGAAGGCTGGCTGAGAAAAATTTTAAACAGGAGACCAAATTCAGGCTGGTGCAGATCGAGCAGTTGGAGGCGTCTTTGAAAAGGATGAACTCGAACCTTGGAATCATCAGGGAAAAACTGGATGCCCTTACCATCCGGGCTCCCATTTCCGGGCAACTGACCACCTTAAATGCGGAAATTGGAGAAGCGAAGACGCTGGGCCAGCGATTGGGACAGATTAACGTCATGGATGAGCTTAAGGTCTGGGCCGGAGTCGATGAACACTACATCGCGCGGGTTAAGGAGGGCAAAGCGGGAACTTTTGAATTCACCGATGATACGTTCGAGATCGAGATCAACAAAATCTTTCCGGACGTCCGCGACGGTCAATTCAAAGTAGAGATGAAGTTCATCAAAAAACCGCCAAAAGAGATCAGGATCGGACAGACACTTCACATCAAGCTGGCCCTGGGGGATTTGTCCACGGCCATAACCATACCCAGGGGCGGATTCTACCAGAGCACGGCCGGGCAGTGGGTATACGTCCTGGATGAATCCGGGGAGTTCGCCCTAAAAAAGGATATCAAACTGGGACGCCAGAACTCGGAGGTGTTTGAGGTGCTGGCCGGGTTAAAGCCCGGGGAAAAAGTGATTACCTCGAACTACGATAATTTTGAAGGCATGGACAAGCTTATTCTGAAATAACGTATCAGCCTAAAGGTCGGTTTTTTTGACCGGCTTTTATATTTATCCTGGAGATACCAGAACAAGGAGGAAGGATGATTAGAACTGAAGAGCTGGTGAAGATATATCGGACCGAGGAGGTCGAAACCACCGCCTTGAACAGTGTTAACATTGAGGTGAAGGAAAGCGAATTCGTTTCCATCGTGGGACCGTCCGGATGCGGGAAATCGACACTGCTGAATGTGCTGGGCCTGCTGGACAACCCTGATGGTGGCAAATATTATTTCATGGACCATGAAGTCTCGAAATATTCCGAGAGAAAGCGCACCAACTTAAGGAAGGCCAGCATAGGGTTTGTATTTCAGAGCTTCAATCTGATAGACGAGTTGACCGTTTTCGAGAACGTGGAACTGCCTCTGCTTTATCAGGGTGTATCCTCGTCAGAACGGAAAAAGCGGGTAAACGAGGTGCTGGAGCAGACCGGTATAGAGCACCGGATGAAGCATTTCCCGCAACTGCTTTCCGGCGGCCAGCAGCAGAGGGTGGCCGTGGCCAGGGCCTTGGTGGCCAAACCGAAAATCATTCTGGCGGATGAACCCACCGGTAATCTTGACACCAAACATGGTGAGGAAGTGATGAACCTGCTGGTGGATTTGCATAAAGAGGGGACCACTATTGTCATCGTGACCCATTCCCCGGATTACGCTAAAAAGGCCCAGCGGATCATCAATCTGCTGGACGGCAACGTGCTGTCGGAAGAGGCGGGTAACGGTGTTGAGAGCTCACCGGCAGGCCCAGGTGCAGAATTAACCGGCCAACAGGTTTAGCGCTGCTTTGGCAGGGGTGATTTATCCTCTGAAAATTTTCCCATATTGAAATCCGGAAAGGGAGCAAGCTGTGTTTAATAATTATATCAAAATCGCTTTCAGGAATCTGTTCAAGTATAAAGCCTTCTCGCTGATAAACGT
>JAZGHI010000214.1:0-2538 GCA_036480955.1 Candidatus Adiutricales bacterium | reverse complement strand
CAGGGTTATCGATACCCTGAAGGCAGATTGGCTCTGGATCGAGGCATGTGAGAATTTTGATAAGGCCAAAGCCTTGGTAACCAGGGCGGTGGAAGAATATTACAGCGAACATCCGCCTTCGTCCCTGGCCTGCTTGAATCCTGACGAGTATCTCCGGGCATGGGAAAATGGCCAGGTTTTTATTAATGACCAAAATGAATTGGAGATTACACTAAAAGCCGCCTAAAATAGTCTTGACTTTACGGGACCACTACACTATCGGCTAATCTGAATTGAGTGCGATATAATTTATGGGTGTAACGTAATAAGTTTTAAGGAGAGGGTGAATGGAATCGACTCGATATCTGGTTAGAGATACGGATGCCGGGGATGCTATCGAACTGCTGCTTGTTTCCGCCGTGGGAACCGTGCTTGTTATCAGGTGGTTCCTGGCCGTGTTATCCTATCCTAAGATGTCAGGCGGGGGACTCCATATCGCCCATATGCTTTGGGGCGGACTTTTCATGCTGATAGCGCTGGTGCTTCTGCTCTGCTATTGGAATCCCGTTCTTCGACGGCTGGCCGCGGTTCTGGCCGGAGTGGGATTTGGTGCCTTTATCGATGAGCTCGGGAAATTTATAACCCATGACAATAATTATTTTTTTCAACCAACGATTGCCCTTTTATATATAATTTTCGTACTCATGTTTTTTCTGGCTCGCTCAATTCAGAAGTCCGTCCAATTCACTGAGGACGAAATAAGGGTGAACGAGGAACTGAGAAAATACTTCGAAGAATCCAGGAACTCCTTAGGCTTAAGGGTACGCGTTTACTTCGAGCTGCGGGAGTGGATTGACAATCGATACAAACGGATAGTGGCTAACCGCTGGTTCAGTCTGGCCCTGATTGGGGGATTCGTCATTTTCGGGGTCAGCCAGTTTGTTTTTGTGGTAGGCAATATCATAAACTTAAATCTCTTCAATAAACAGTCTGGGGAGCCGCGAATTTTTATTATTCAGGCAGCAGCCTCAGCCTTAAGCACCGGCTGTGTCTGGGTTGGCATCTGGCAATTGCGGAAGTCACGGCTCCTCGCCGCAACCTGGTTTCAACGCTCTGTGCTGGTAAATATTTACCTGACCCAGGTCTTCCTTTTCTATAATTCACAATTGGCGGCTTTATCCGGTCTTCTCCTTAACAGCCTCATATATATGTCGTTGAGATATATGGTTTCTCAGGAGTACGTTCAAGAGGGCCGCAAGGAAGCGGCAGGGGCTTAGATTAAACTTATTCAGTCTTGTTTTGAAGCCGGGTAAGATTTAGAGATGTATCAGCAATATGAAATCCCCTTTCAATACAGAAAGAAGGAAGTTTTTTTCTTTACCACAGAATCTGCCTGGAGGAGGAATTTGAGAAAGTACTCGCCCTTAACGAGGGAGAGGTCATCGCCGAGTAAGGAAACCTGAGGTTATGTCCTCGGAGCCCGCCATTTCAGGACGGCCCACAAAGCCAAAGAAGGCGGTACAATGCTTCAGGCCGAATCTTGACAACCTTAAGTTATCAATCGACTGAGTGAATATAGAGAATATCACAGCCGAGTCCGTATCGCTCGGAGATCGGGAAAGGCTGAATTGAATAAGGTAGTTTTCAAATATTTTACACCCGAAGAGCCGCCGGTACCCGGTTTCTCTCCAATGGTTCTCTCGACCAGTTTGACATGGTTATAACGCCATTCCTGAAAGCCGTCATCAATATCCAATAATCGTTCACAGACCAGTGTCAGCGTTTGGTTATCGTGGTAAATGTCTATCAAAATTTGTTGAATTTTATCCGAAGGTTCCAAAGGATTTGCAGAGTTCACCGCCAACAATTCCTCAGGAACCGGATAGCCTTCGGCAGAAAGGAATTGAATGAATACTTCCCTAAGGCATGGTTGAGACAGCCGAAGTTCCAGGCGCTTCCTTGCTTCCGACCCCTCTTCAAACATGTGTACAAATTCCTGGCGTTTAAAGCCCATTAGAAATTCTAATTCTCGAAACTGCCTGGATTGGAAAGCGCTGGCCGTACCTAGATAACCGCGAAAGGTCAAAAAATCCACGGGATTAATGGTCTTGAGGACGCCAAGCTGTTCAACGAGAATTTTAAATATTTTTATGATCCGGTCGAGGAAATGAAGTGTCGGGTGGATTTGCCGTTTTCTTAGTAGCCGCGTAACATGGTCCAGTTCATGCAAAATCTCCTTGAACCACAGTTCATAAATCTGATGAATTATGATGAAGAGCGTTTCATCATGCGCCGGTCCTTCTGACCGGGGCTGCTGAAGGTTAAGGAGTCTGTCCAGGTTCAAGTATTTGGAATAGGTTAAATCCACACCCACTCTCTTTCTTCGATACTCACTCTAAAGGCTCAAAACGTGCTTGGAAGAATCTGAGGGATTTTGGTTCGAAAACCATTTTCAAGCCCTTGATCTGATCCCGCACCTCGTAAAGCCGAATTACGGCCTCAGCTACAACGTCCAGATGGGACTGGGTATAGACTCTCCTTGGGATCGTCAGTCGCACG
>JAZGHI010000213.1:0-4714 GCA_036480955.1 Candidatus Adiutricales bacterium | reverse complement strand
TATCGCGTTGGAGTTTGACCGTTTACTCGCCTTTGACGGCCGGAGTATGGTTACAAACGTTCGAATTGCCAAGGAAATCGGCTTCCTGGTGTTTGCTGAAAATCAGGAGGTGGCTTTAGGCCAACTCAGTAAGCTTCCCGACCATAAGGTGGTATTGATCTCAACAGGTTCCCAGGGTGAGCCCATGAGCGCTCTTACCCGCATGGCTCTGGGCGAACACAAACAGATCAAGGTTAAACCGGGCGACACCATTATTCTATCTTCACGGTTCATACCGGGCAATGAAAGATCTATTACCAATATTATTAATAACCTGTACCGGCAAGGCGCGGAAGTGATTTATGAATCGGTGGCTCATGTCCATGTATCCGGACACGCCTACCAGGAAGAATTAAAAACCATGATCAAACTCACCCGGCCCAAATTTTTCATCCCCATTCACGGTGAATATCGTCACTTGATTCGGCACACCGAACTCGCTCATCAAGTGGGCCTCCCGGATGAGAATCTGATTCTGATCGAAAATGGGGAGCACATTCAGCTTCATGACAGAGGTTTTAATAGGCTCGAAAGAGTTAATACCGGCCGCGTACTCGTCGATGGAAAGGGCGTGGGGGACATCGGCCAGGCCGTGCTCCGCGACCGAAGGCATTTAGCTGAGCATGGCATGGTTATCATCCTGCTGGTTATCGATGAACGGACCGGTGAGACATTGAGCGGACCAGACCTGATCTCCAAAGGCTTAATTTTTGATGAAGGCGAGGACGAATTACTGGATGAGGCCAGGAATCTTGTTCTCGAAACCCTTGATCGGCTGGGAGAAGAAGGAGAGTCGGCCGTGAGTCCTCTTGCGGACCTGACTGAAATAAAAGCGGAAATTCATCGTGAACTCAAACGCTTCTTCAATCGGGCCATTGACCGCAGGCCCTTAATAATCCCTCAAATAATCACCGGATAACAGTCTGGAATAACTCTTTTTTTAGCGAAAATTACTTAATCCGGGCATCCGCCGCATAAATATTAGAACAGAAAAAAGGGGTTAGAGTCCCGGCGTCTAATAAAAGCTATTGGCTAGACTTGGTTGCCCTAGACTCGTTCTACTCCGAAAATGACTTCATTGGTGTTGTCCGGGCACTGAAACTCCTGTTTGAAGTTGATCCAGTCCGTCTCCGGCGTCTCACGGCAGTATGCGGTAAGATATGGCAGTAAAGCAGGCAATGCGTACATACAGATTCCCCGGGGTTCGCCGGCCTCGATCATCAGGCCGCCTTTAACCGAGAAATAATCGCCGGGTTTATACCCCGCCCCGCAGCTCCCTTTTACCGATTTAACCGTCACTCTTATGTCATACATCCTGTATCTCCTTATCCTGATTTAGTTTCTACTCCATACCGGAGCGGGTTTCAGCTTGCTTTATTCGATGAACTCCCGAATCAGGGAATTAACCAAGTCGGGCTGTTCATGGACGACCCAATGAGAACCATCCGGAATTCGTTTAATAGTCAAATTCGGTACATATTCCTCCAGCCCTTCCAGGTTGCCGGGTCTTAAGGCGGTGTCCTTCTCACCCCAGATGACCAGGGTCGGTACATTGATCATGAAGCTTTCTTTATCCTCAACCACGGATTGGGCTTCAGGTCCGGCCTCTTCGCCGAGTTTGGGCGGGGCGAACGCGGCCGCCCGGTAGTAATTCAGGCCCCCGGTTAAAGCGTCGGGTTGAGACCAGGCTTCGATATACCTCCGCCGATCCTCATCCGTGAATGCCGCTGGGGACTCACTGCTAGTCACCGCCTGCCATAAGGCCTCGTAATTGTTGGCTGAAAGTACCTTCTCCGCTTCGGGCGACCGAAAGAAGAGCATATACTGGCTGGCCTGCTGTTGTTCTGGATTTTTGGCCAGTTCGCGGGCGAAAACACCCATATGGGGAGCGTTAATAATAATCAATTTTTCCAGCCAGTCGGGATGCCGGTTCGCGAAATACCAGGCCACGGCACCTCCCCAATCGTGGGCGATAAGTACAAACCTTCTGTGCCCGAGATACTCGGCCAGGGACCTCAAATCCTCCACAAGGGGTTCGGTAGTATACTCCCGAAGTTCTTTAGGTTTGGAGGAAAGATTATAACCGCGCATGTCGAGGGCCACGGCCTGAAAGTCCCGGCCAAATTCAGCCAGTTGTTCTTTCCAGGAATACCAGAACTCTGGAAACCCGTGTACAAACATGAGGAGTTTTCCGTGTCCTTGGCTCACATAGTGCAGCCGGATGCCGTTTACTTCCGCGTATTCACCTTTAAAACCTGAATCTTTTTCAGCCATGCGTGCCTTCCCTGACCAATCCTGGTGTATCTCCGTGCAGGCACTTTACATCGGTCCCGCATTATTAAATTAATAAAAATATTTCATCGAATTTGTCATTGATGGAGAATAGACTGCCTCACGGACTAATACAAGTCAATAGTCTGAGCGAAGATGCTTTCAGACTTGACACCGTATCACTCATTTTCTAAACTCGCCATGCCCAATACAAATCTTGAATTTTTCGCGAGGAAATGAGACATGGGCTATGAAAACATGATTGTGGAGCGTAAAGGCCAAATAGCCTTGGTAACGTTGAACCGTCCCCGGAAACTCAACGCCTTAAACAACGATCTCAAGAGTGACATCATTAAAGTTACATGGAATCAGGCCATCATGCACATGGATACCGACCAGGTCATGCTCACTTCCGGAACTGAAGATAATCTGGAAGACGTTAGTGCTTTTTTTGAGAAGCGAGATCCGGTATTTAAAGGCAATTAGATGAGCGGCCGTTTTTAAAAATAAAATCAGATTGGAACCCACGGCCACTCCCTCCACCTGAATATTCGAATCAGGAATAAATGGACACTATGAATTCCGAGGTCTAAACAATTAAAAACAACATCACTTCAAAATCCGACCTGACCAAGGGTTACGTCTCTGTTCTGGTTGCGGCCATATTATGGGCCTCATCAGGCACCACAGGCAAGGCCCTTTTTGCCTCGGGGATGACACCCGGAGAATTGGTCCAGATCAGGGTTACCCTGTCCACGGTTCTCCTAGCCGGCGCCTATGGGCTCTTCGCCCGGCGACTCCTCACCATAAGAGTGAAAGACGTGGGCTACTTCCTCCTTCTCGGCGGCGTGACCATGGCCGGAGTCCAATTCACTTATTTTTATGCCATCAGCAAGATACAGGTCGCCGCGGCCATACTCCTGGAATACCTGGCCCCGGTCCTGGTGGCCTTCTACTCCATCCTGCTCTGGAAAGAAAGACTGTCCGTGTCAAAACTCGTCTCCCTCGGACTGGCCGTTTCCGGCTGCTACCTGGTGGTGGGCGGTTATGACCTCGAAATACTGCAAATGAATCGCCTGGGGATCCTGAGCGGATTGGCGGCGGCGGTCTGTTTCGCCGGCTACACCTTGCTCGGAGAGCGCGGCATGCACCGTTATTCACCCGGGACTATCCTTTTCTACGCCCTGGCCTTTTCGGCCCTGACCTGGCACATACTTCACACCCCTTTCCACTATCTATGGGCCGGATATACCTGGCAGCAGTGGTTAAGAATCGTCTATATCGTGATTATGGGTACCGTCCTGCCCTTTGGTCTCTATTTCCTGGGCGTCAATTATATTCGTTCCACACGGGCCAGTATCACAGCCACGGCCGAACCGATATCGGCCGGCTTTCTGGCCTTCATTTTTTTAGGAGAAACCTTGGAATTGCTTCAAATTATCGGGGGCCTTTTGGCCATCGGGGCCATTGCCCTCCTTCAGATAGAACGGGAACGTGACGAACTGACCCCCGCGCTTATAAGAAACCGGAATAATCAGGGTTGACCAGCCATCGCTACTATAGCCGGATATTTTTGAAATGGAGGGCAGGATTTAACAGGACTAGTTCTGATGCCCTGTATTTCTTTCATCTCCCGAACGCACGGGCTCATCCCGGTCGTATCTATTCAACAGTATTATTATCTTGAAAACCAGGATGAATATCAAGGCCAGGACCGCTGTTATTATTCCTAACTTAAGCATCAAGCTGAAACAATCTCGTTGGCCTAAGGGATGAGTAAACGTTCTGAAGTGTCTCCCCGATGGCTCATTTCTTCTTTCTTAAAATCAGGTTCAGCCTCTCATCAACATTCAGGTTAAAACCGGACGGGACATAGGTTGTTGCCGAAAATTCAACCACAATGGCCGGGCCCGACACTTCATGCCCCGGTTCGAGGGCATCCCGGTCGACGAGGTCAGCTTCATACGGTTCGCCCTTATCGATAACAGAAATTTTTCTAAGTATGGCCGATGATACGGCCTTCTGCTTATTCAAGGATAATTGTATTTCGTGTTTAGGCCGTAATCCGGTCAATTTAAGCCGCAGGTTGACGACCTCAGTCGGTCTTTCTCTGTTCATGGCGCCGTAAAATTTTTGGTGGTACTGATGAAATTGCTCTTCAAAATCCGCACTGAAGGGGATCATGATTTCAAAGGACTGGCCGGCGTATCTCATATCGAGAGAACGCTCGATCCGTACCTCTTTCCGTTCGAAACCTTCGCCGGTCATTTCGGCCAGGCCCTCCTTGATTAACGGGTCAAAATCCATTTCCAATTGGGTGAATTCTGTCGACTCCGTGGATAGCATAACGGTCCGGGACGAATCAATGATCACGTCCGACCAGACCATGCCCAAGGCTGACAAT
>JAZGHI010000212.1:0-11343 GCA_036480955.1 Candidatus Adiutricales bacterium | reverse complement strand
TATGGTCCGGTCTTCGTCAAGCGCGGGGTCCGTGACGGTGACACTATCTCCGGATATGGACTTGAGTTGCGCACGAGGTGTCAGTGTGACACCACCCCAGGCAAGCCGGCGGCGCAAGGCCATCTTGGTTATAGCTTCCATGTTCGGAGCCGGTGTATCAAGCGCGAAAATGACTTCTACTTTCTTCTTCTGCTCCGCCAGGAAATCGGCGGTGGCCAGTCCCTCTATGTGCCGCTGGTTGTCAACCAGCAAAACATTCTGTCCAACTTCCACCTGACCCGAGAGAACTTCCCGGACATTCAGGACAACGTTGTCCTGGTCTAGGCCGGGGATACCTTCGGGGATCATCGGCTTTGAACCGGCGGCAACCACCACCACATCCGGGTTCTGCTCCCTGACGGTCTCGAGGGTCACTTCGCTGTTGAGATGGACATCCACATCAAGCAGCTTCATCTGGTGGCCGTAATATCGGGACAACTCTTTGAATTCGTCCCGGCCCGGTGGCTTGGCGGCCAGCAGGGTCAGCCCGCCAATCTCACTGCCTCTGTCCCACAAGGAAACTTCGTGCCCCCTGGACTTGGCCACCCTCGCTGTTTCCAGCCCGGCCGGTCCCGCGCCGATGATCATAACCTTCTTCTTTTTCTCCGCGGGAATCAATTCAAGCCATCCGGGCAGAGTCTCCTTGCCAACTGTTGGGTTATAGGTGCAGCAGACACCCTGTGGATTGCTGTCTTGCGCGACACGCATCCAGCAGCCTTCCGAGCACCCCATGCAATGACGAATTTCCTCGAGCCTGCCCTCACGGGCCTTGTTGGGCATCTCAGGATCGCAGATGAGAGCCCGGTTCATGAAGACGAGGTCGGCCTGATTGTCCTCCAGAATCTGTTCAGCCTGAACGGGATCGGTGACACGGCCGCCTCCAATGACCGGTATGTCAACAACCTCCTTGATACCGGCGGCATGGAACATCAGCGATCCAAGCGGGAAATACATGGGTGGTATACCGGCCCCCGTGGCAATGTAGTCAAGGTTGCCGCTCTCAGTCAGCATCTGCGCGAATATCTTGGTATCCTCCAGATTGTAACCGGCGCCTGCTCCCAGGATGTCCGCCGATATGCGGATTCCCACTGCGAAATCACGGCCCACGGCCGCCCGGATGGCATCGATAACCTCGCAGGCGAACTTGATACGCCCGGCATGATCGCCGCCGTACTCGTCTGTCCGCAGATTGGTAAGCGGCGACATGAACTGGGTAATGAGATAACCGTGGGCGCCGTGGATCTCAACGCCATCGATACCGACTTGCTTGGCGCGAAGGGCCTCGGATGCAAATCCCTCCACAAGTTCCTGTATTTCATCTTTAGTCATGGCGTGAGTCACATAACCGGAACCGGCGGCCCGTATGGCTGACGGCGCCCATAACTGGTCACCGTACACCGTAGTGCCGTAAGCGTTGGAACCGCCGTGCCAGAGCTGAATGAGGAACTTGGCGCCGTGCTGTTGTACCTGCCCTGCGGCCCTCTTTAATTTATCCATACCACCCGGGACCTGAAGCGGGGTGGTCTGATTCTTGTGAAACTCGTAGCCGCCCCGTGCTGGATTCGTACTGCTTTTATGTATTGCCCAGATGCCGGAACAGATCATGCCCGCGCCGCCTTTGGCTTTGGATTCCCAGTAAGCCGCGAGCCGTTCGCCTGGCAGAGAATCTTCGTCTCGCAAAGCCGGGAAATGCCCCGGGACTACTATCCGGTTGGGCACGGTCATACGGCCGACCTCAATCGGGCTAAAAAGATACTGAAACTGCTGTGTCATATCGCTTTACTCCTTCCATGAAAGTTACGTAGCGCGGTTTTCACCCATACTCTATGGGAATACGTTTGTAGAATAATCCCTGAGCACTGAATTGTGGGCAATAACACCGGCCGGATTATTCTCTCCAATCGACCGGTCGCGGCCCTTATCTCCTGCGCTGAGAATACTCCACGCCTTTCCGTGTTTATGGGTTTGCTCTTAAAATCCTGGGATAAAAAAGATCCGATAAATTTGCACGAAAAAATTACCTCTATTTGCGCAGTTTGTCAAAGCATCTTTTAATTGTAGTAGCGATCGAGTAGAATCCGTGCCCGGGAATTGTGAAATAAAAGGGAACAATCTAACTCGCACGATAACTGACTTGTGTTTGGATATGTTTCAGCCTAGGGGCACGGTATGACGTGTCCCCCATTTTTATTTTCAGTTGTAGTCCGATGAGTCATAGCCTGGTCCGGCGCTGTCTGATTTTATCTTCGGATAGGCCACTCACCTAGAGGTACTATGTCTAATCTTGCGCGGCCGTTATTAACCTCAAGGATACCGACGGTTCCCAGGAAGCCATCGAGATTAAAAGGAAGTGTGGGGCTGCCGGGATTTACCAGCAAAACCCCATTATGCTCCCCCACGTAATCCACGTGTGAATCACCAAACACAATAACGTCCACCGGACCGCCGAATAACCGGTCCATTGTCTGTTCAAGCGTAAGCCAGGGAGTGTCCTCTGGTAAGGGCACCACGTGAGCCAGCCCGATGCGGACCCCTTCTATGGTAAGGGTTTGAACCGGTAACAGGCGCGGGTCATTAGGAACCGGTGTCCGCCCATAAACTCCATCATCACCGTTCCCGCGAACAGCCTTTACCGGGGCGATTTGCTCGAGCCAGTCAAGTACGTCCAGGACGTGCAGATCACCGGCATGAAGAATAAGATCAACATTCTCAAACACCTCCCACACCCTATGGGGAAGAGATTCCCCAGCCTCGGGGATATGGGTGTCGGAAATCAAGCCGATTTTCATGTGCTTTCCTTTAAAAGAATGTCAGCATGCCATAACTCCTTCATAAAGAGCAAGGGGCTCTACAAACAAGCTTTTAAATAGTGCGCCAGGTTTACCAGAAAGCATACCCGGGTAAAACATGGTTTATTACCGGCCGTGAATCGGATATACTGCCGTTCGGTCCCGATTGACAATACACTGAATCCGATTGTTCAAAGAGCTTAACGTGAAAGTAAAGGCCGACTTCCCCTATAAAATCCGAGAGATCGAGAACACCTGGATAATTCTTTCAGACGGAACCCGTCTAGCGGCGCGTATCTGGCTGCCGAAGGATGCCGAAAAAAACCCAATACCCGCCATCCTTGAATATCTGCCGTACCGCAAAAACGACGGAACAGCCATTGCCGACTCGATCCGTCATCCGTATTTCGCGGGCCACGGTTACGCCGCCGTCCGGGTTGATATACGCGGGAGCGGCGAATCGGACGGCGTTCTCCAGGACGAGTACTTGCCGCAGGAACAGGAGGACGCCCTCGAGGTAATCGCCTGGCTGGCCGAACAGCCCTGGTGCTCGGGCCGGGTCGGTATGATGGGCATCTCGTGGGGAGGATTCAATTCTCTTCAGATCGCGGCCCGGCAGCCTCCGTCTCTTAAGGCCATTATTACCCTGTGCTCCACTGATGACCGGTACGCCGACGACGTGCACTATATAGGCGGCTGCGTTCTGGCGAACGACATGCTTTCCTGGGCCACGTCCATGTTGAGTATTGCGGCCCGTCCCCCTGACCCGGATATCGTGGGGGAGAACTGGACCAAACTATGGCGGGAACGGCTCGAAAACATGCCGCATTTCGTAGAACCATGGCTCACGCATCAGCGCCGGGATGAATACTGGAAACAGGGGTCGGTCTGCGAGGATTATGCGGCCATCACCTGCCCTGTTTATGCCATGGGAGGCTGGGCCGACGGATATACGGACGCGATTTTCCGCCTGCTGGAAGGACTCGAAGCGCCGCGTAAAGGGCTCATTGGTCCTTGGGCTCACAACTGGCCGAACGCGGCCACGCCAGGCCCGGCCATTGGTTTCCTCCAGGAATGCCTTCGCTGGTGGGACCATTGGCTGAAAGATGCCGAGACCGGTGTCATGGATGAACCCATGCTGAGAGTCTGGTTGCAGGATCATGTAACACCGGCCTCGTATTACAGCCAACGCCGGGGGAAGTGGGTCGCGGAGTCCGATTGGCCGCCGAAAGAAGGCCGCATCGAAAAACAGACCCTCTATCTGACCCGCGACGGATTGGGCGCTCGAACCGCCCGGGAGGAGGTGGCTTGTATAGACACGGTTCTTGGCCACGGCCTTGAGTCAGGGGTATGGTGTCCTTTCGGGATTCCGGGTGATCTTCCCACGGATCAGCGCGCTGAAGACGGCCGGAGTCTTTGTTACGATTCCAGGCCCGCCGAACAAACGGTCGAAGTCCTGGGCTTTCCCCGGGTAGAACTCACCCTGGCGGTTGACCGGCCAGTAGCCCAACTTGTATTGCGTCTGTGCGATGTTTCACCGGAAGGCTCCTCCCTGCTCGTTTCACGCGGCCTTTTGAACCTCACGCATCTGAACGGCCACGAAGGCCCTGAACCTCTCGAACCGGGCCAATGGTACAATGTTTCAATACGTCTCAACGCTTTAGCCTATTTACTGCCTGCCGGGCATCATTGGCGGGTGGCCATTGCTCCCGCATACTGGCCTTTTTCATGGCCTTCACCCGAGCCGGTTACGATCCGCCTACGCACGGGGGAGGGAAGCCGGCTTGTTCTTCCGGTACGCTTTCCACAATCCGGCGACGGGCTTCTGGCTGGTTTTCAGGAACCGGAGGGCTCGCGTCCCATTAAATATGAAACCCTGGAAAAGCCGGGAACGGTGAGAGAGATAAAACGAGATATAATATCAGGACTGCAAACCATCGAACACCGGTCAAATTACGGGCGTGTACGTCTAGATAACGGCCTGGAAACAGACGGCTCGAGCCTGGATGTCTATCGTATTATTGAAGGTGATCCAACCTCGGCCTCGGTCCGCTGCGAACGGAGTTTTACCATGGCCCGCGACCGGTGGCGGGTACGGATTGAGGCAAACAGCAAGATGACTTCAACTCATGACCACTTCCACGTTATCAGCACCCTCGAGGCCTTCGAAGGAGATTCGCGCTTTTGTAAACGCGAATGGGCAATAACCATACCGCGGGATCTCGTTTGACGCGAGGGTTATGCGGAAGGTATAATTCTTCGGAAACACAAATAAGCCCCGTAATTAAATCTTTTGCCCTTCCAAGATTTATGTTACGGTTAAGCCTCTGTGGGCAGACTTCTGAGCAAACGTATTTAACTTTAGATTAAGAATTATATAAACGCTGGAAGGAATTGAACCGCCGCCTTGGGTCCGATCCGTAAAATGCCATCTAAAACCTTTCTTTTAGCCGCATACTGTCTCAGCCTTGCGGGCCTCATACTTGGGTTGTCATCGCCTGCCATGGCCTCCGGGAAGCCGACTGTGGAGGCAATCAGAATTCTTGAACGCGCGGAAATACTTTTCGGGCAGAAAGATTATTCAGGCGCGATAAGCGAGGCCAAACGATTTCTTTTTCTACACCAGGACCATCCGCAAGCTCAAAAAGCCAGAGAATTAATTGAGAGCGCGAATAAAGCCGGTCTCGAAAATCATGGTCCTAATACCGGCCGGCCGGAGGAAATCCCGGTTTCCCGGAAAAAGAGCGTGGTGATAGATCTGATTCAATTCTACCAGAAACACATGAGATCCTATAAAGTCTCCTCCTGCCCGTCATATCCAAGCTGTTCTGAATATGGCTTGCAGGCCATACGAAAACATGGCTCTTTTATGGGGACTTTTATGTTTATCGACCGTTTTTTCCGTGAATTCACCACGGTCGGTACGCCGCCACAGGTCAGACGTCATGGCCGAAGCCTGCATTACGATCCACTTGAAGCGAACGACTATTGGCTCTCCCGAGCAAAGGAAAAGCCATGAACAGGCCGTTTTGTGCACTCTGGCTGTTATTGTTCATCCTCTGGGTCTGGCCTATAAATGTTTGGCCGGGAGAGCCAGACCCGTACCTGGATTTTGCCCACGGCCTGTTTCAGGAAGAGGATTACAACAGGGCCATAACTGAGGCCAGAAGGTTCATCTTCCTCAATCCTGACCACGAGCGCGTCCCGGAGGCCTGGCTGTTGGTCGCCAGATCCTATTTTAATCTGGGACAGTTCGAAGAAGCCAAGGCCGGTTTTTATAAAGTCATGGCCTTCCCTGGACGGCCGGAACTGATCCGGGAGGCGGTTTGGGACCTGGGTCGCTGCCTGGAGATAACCGGACCGCGGTCTGAAGCCGTTAATTTCTATCGGGGTTTAATCGAAAATCCCCCTCCAGCTATTGAGGACCCGGCCGATATCCGGAACAAAGCCCGGTTCAGACTGGGCTGGCTGTTCCTGGAATACGGAAATTGGCTTGAATCCAGCCTGGTTTTTAAGGCGATTGAGGAAAAGCATCCTCTTTATAGGCGGGGGAAAAGACTCGCCGCAATGGCCCTGGATGGACAGACCCTGCCTCTGAAAAAACCCTCCACGGCCGGTTTCTTGTCGGCCCTCTTACCTGGCGCCGGTCAGATTTACGCAAACCGCCCGGTGGACGCGGCCCTGGCTTTCGGACTGAACGCGGCCTTTCTCTGGGGAACAATCGAGGCCTACAACAAGAAAAGCTGGGCCGTGTTTACTCTTCTGGGAATAATAGAACTCTCCTGGTACGGCGGAAACATTTATAATGCCGTAAACGGAGTACACATTTATAATCGGAAACTCAAAAATAATTTCCTGAAAAAATTAAAGAGAGAACATAGCCTGAGATTGGGGTACTCTCCTTCGAGCCGAGGGCCTTTTATAGCCTGGACGACTCGCTTTTGAACGGTCTGATTTATGAAAAATGCAGGAGTAAAAGCTCTGGCGGGTTGAAGAATGGCTGGTTTTTATTTACTAAAAATTCAGGAGGCGGGTGAGAAATGACCAGAGATTACGATCTGGGAGGGAAGACAGCCATAGTTACCGGTGGGGGAAAGGGAATCGGCCGGGCCATCGCTCTCGGTCTGGCCCGGGGCGGGGCCAAGGTAGTTGTGGCCGCCCGGTCGGAAGATGAACTCGAGGCCGTGGTTAAAGAGATCACGGAAAACGGCGGCCAGGCCTGTGCCGTGGTAACCGATCTGACCGTAGGGGAACAGATTGACAACCTGGTAGCCGAAACAATCAAGACTTTCCAATCCATAGACATCCTGATCAACAACGCGGCCAGGAGTTTTTTACGGAATCTGATGGAATTGAGGGAAGACGGCTGGGACAAGATATTCGACACCAACTGTAAGGGAGCCTTCCTTCTCAGCCGGGCCGCGGCCAAGATTATGATGGAACAGGGCGGGGGCCGAATTGTAAACATTACCACCACCGGCGCGGTTCGTGGAGGGGCCGGCATGGGAGTTTATCACGCCAGCAAGGCCGCACTGACCATGCTCACCATGTGCATGGCCGTGGAATGGGCCCCGTTTAATATCAACGTAAACGCTGTCGGTCCGGGAATGACCAAGACCGCCTTCAGCCAGCCCATCTGGGCAAATCCAGAAATCGAGAAGCAGATCGCCGGCCGGATACCCAAGGGCAGATTGGCCGAGCCGGAAGATATCGTGGGAGCGGTTCTGTTCCTCTGTTCCGAGGATTCGAGTTTCATCACCGGTCAGTCACTGTATGTTGACGGGGGGAGCCTGGCCGGGAGTTAATTAAAAAATCACCTACGCCAGAGGAATCGCATTTTTTTTCATGCGTTTAGTGAATCTTTCCTTCTTTCCTACGGCCATCATTATTTGCGGGTTATCGGTCCGAGGTAAAAAATGCGGACCTCGGTATAATATTGTATGGTAGGCTCTCAATAAAAAGGCAATACGTCCGTTTCCATAATTGGAGGAATCCATGAGTGAGTCTAAAAGCATGCCTGATTTTAACAGGATGACACCCGAGCAATGGAAGAAGATGGGTATCACCAAGGAGCAATTCCTGGCCAGACGAGAAAAAGCGCGCCTGAGTGAAGAGGCGGCCCCAAAGGTCGGGGAGCTGGCTCCGGATTTTGATTTAAAACGCATGTCACCCGAAGGCAGACTGACCGAAAGGAGAATCCGGCTTTCAGACCTTCGGGGCCGGCCGGTGGCCCTGGTCTTTGGATCATATACCTGACCGCCCTTTAGGATTCAGGCGGGCCGCCTGAACGAAATATATGAAATCTATAAAGATCGCGTCGAATTCCTGTGCGTATATATCCAGGAAGCGCACCCGGAAGACGGATGGCAATTATCGATTAATGAAGATCAAGGGGTGGTATTCAAGCAACCGGAAGCCGAGGAGGAACGGGCCGAAGTGGCCGAGGCCTGCGTGCTTACCCTGCATCTTGACCTACCAATGGTACTTGATGAAATGACCAACGAGGTGGATACAGCCTACGCCGCGCTTCCCGACCGACTGTACCTTTTGGACAGCGAAGGGCGGATCATATACCGGAGCGAGCCCGGACCCTGGGGCTTCAAGGTGGATGAATGGGAGAAAGCCATCGAAGAAGAAACGGCGCGTAAATGAGTCAAAGGACGATTAACAACATTCTAATCGTGAGTGGTTCAGTATTAAACGAACTGACATTGACCGATGAATACATGGATATGATCCGTCAGGCCGCGCCCCGGGCGGAAATAATCACAATTGGAAGCCGGGCGGAGTGGGAAGAAAGGTCCGGAGAACTCGGCCCGAAGGTAGAGGTGGCTTTTGGCTTGAGGCCGGCGGTCTGGTTCAAAGACATGCCTAATCTGATCTGGGCCCAGCAGACCGGCGCGGGCGCGAACTGGCTTCTGGAAGCGCCGGAAGTGGCTGAGAGCGATATGATTCTTACCAATGCCTCCGGGGTAGCCGCCATTCCCATCGCCGAACACATACTGGCCCTAATGTTTGTCCTGGCGCGAAAGATACAGTTTAACGTCCGGGCTCAGACCGGCCGCAAGTGGGACCGTCGCGGCCGCATGCTCGAACTCGACGGCGCTACGCTGGGTTTCGTCGGCCTAGGGGCCATTGGTGAAAAGACCGCGGAAAAGGCCAAAGGTCTGAACATGAGAGTGATGGGACTCCGACGAAATCCTGATCGCGCTTCACCCTATGTGGACCGGATGTACGGCCCCGACGGCCTGATGGAAGTCCTGTCGAACTCGGATTGGGTGGCCATCACGGCAGCCATGACCGCTGAAACCGAGGGAATGATCGGTGAAGAAGAATTCAGGGCCATGAAAGAATCCGCCTGCATCATTAACATCGCCCGGGGTTCAATTATCAGGGAAGAGGCCATGATAAAGGCGCTTGAGGAAAAATGGATAGCCGGGGCCGGGCTGGACGTTTTCGAGCAGGAGCCCCTGCCGGAGGATTCACCGTTGTGGGAAATGAAAAACGTGGTTATCACGCCCCACCTAGCCGGTTCCAGTCCATATTACATGGATAGGCTCATTCGGATTTTTATTGGGAACCTGGAACGTTTTCAGGCCGGAGAGCCTTTGATAAATGTTGTGGATAAAAAACTCGGGTACTGATTATAGCAGACGAGAGGCATTACCTCTAAAAGGGGATCGTCCAAAGGAGAATATAGATGTCAGATAATTTTTTAACCCAAACACTTTATTTTAACTCGCCGGGGCCTAAGAACACCGAAGCCTTATTAGAACACGCGGCCAAGCGGGCCAAAGAACTCGAGATAAAAAAGGTTTTAATCGCCACCAACACTGGCCGGACCATGGAGGAGGCCCTGGCTCATTTCGACCCACAGGCGTTTCAACTTATAGCCGTAACCCACGTCACCGGTTTTGTCGAACCCGACCAGCAACAGATGCCGGAAGAAGTAAGGGCCGAACTAAAATCCAAGGGCATTAAAGTCCTGACCGCGGCCCACGCCTTTGGTGGAGTCGGCCGGGGTGTGCGGAACAAACTCGGCAGCTTCCAAGTGGATGAAATTATCGCTTTTACCTTGAGAACTCTCGGCCAGGGGGTTAAAGTGGGTGTGGAAATGTCGCTGATGGCCGCCGACGCGGGATACGTACGATGCGATGAAGACGTGGTAACCATCGGCGGTACCGGTAAGGGCGCGGATACGGCCATGGTGGTGAAACCGGCCAACTCTCACCGCTTTCTCGACGTCAAGATCAGGGAGATCATAGCTAAACCATGGCAGCCCTAGCCTTTCCAGGATTCAAGGCGGTAGCCTTTGCCCGGCCACGGCTTCGGATCACCAAAAAAACTAAAGGTGAGACCTCTGCAAAACGAGTAATTTGAGGTCAAATCGCTTTTCGGCGGGAGCACGAAAATTTAAACCGCAGGAATACTTGTAGTATTTCGAGGACTAACGCCACTGCAGGCGAAGCCGAAGTGGCAGCTCAAAATTCGAGCGCGACTAATTCATATGACAGGAGGTCATATGAATATTCCTGAGAAAGAAACCTTCGGTTTCTTTGATGAGTTGGGTCAAAGGACGAAGTTTTACAGAGGTCTCAAGGTTTCAGCTGACTGAGAGTTGTATACATTGAAAAGAATATCCAGATACATTCCAATTTTTTTAATCTCTCTCTGGGCCGCGTCCTGCGCCACATCATATCCCACCCTGGTTCAAACCAGCTTGAACACGGCCCTGGGCCTTAAAAACTACTATGAGGAGATAGGGATTAAATCTTCAAAAGCCGATGAGGCCCGGAATTTAATCGGACAGGGCCTGAACCTTCTGGAGGATGAATACGCCGAACCGGACGCCGCTTATTATTATTTTGACCGGGCCGCGCTCATATACCGCATGATTATGGCCGAGCGTGAATACGCTATCAGCCAGGAACGTTTGACGCGCGCCCGGAAGGGACTGTCCGCAACCAGACTCGAATTAGAAACTTACCAAGAGCGACTGAGGAAGTTAAAACTTCCTATCGTGGAGTCAAACCTTTAAAGGCATTACTGATTCATGTCCAGGCTCAATATTAAACAGAAAAAAATTCCGGGGCTGTTCTTAATTTTTCTGGCCATATTTCTTTTCCCTCCGGCGGCTATGGCCCAGGGATCACAAACCCTGCCGACAGGGGTCATTAGACTGGACGAATTCAAGAATGAGATCGAGAAAGCCTACTCGTCCTTACCCCCCGAGGCGCGTTTGAAGGCGGCCGATGACCGGGTTCGGGCCCTGTCCCGGATCGAATCGGTCCGGAAAATTCTAATTCAGCGTCCGGACAGTAAAAGAGGGCCGGATATGATTCAGGCCTGCTCACTGCTGACGGATGCGGCCTTGCTGCGGATAAAAACCATTCAAAACGAGCTAGAAACAATAGAGGCTGTAAAGCAAAGAGAATTCTTGCTTCTCGAAATAAAAAAGGTTTTTAAGCAAATAGACCAGGTTCATGGGAAGATAACCGAGATCGAGCAGGATCAC
>JAZGHI010000211.1:0-8946 GCA_036480955.1 Candidatus Adiutricales bacterium | reverse complement strand
GATAAGTGACTGCGTTCTTTTCCTTCCTGACCCCGTTTAGATTCCTGACCATTATTCTCGGTTTGATCAGTATCCTGCTTTCAGGTCTGGTCCGATTCTTCCTCCCCGAAATTCCCAACTCCGCCTTCGGTCTCCTGATTCTGGGCCTGGCGCTGGCCATAATTTCCGGTCTCGGTTCTTTAAGTGAAATAAAATCGTTTCTGGGAAGCAAACAGGGGCGGTACAGCACTAATACGGTCATCATGGTCGGGGTTTTTATAGCTATAATAATCCTCTTGAATCTGGCCGGGGTAACCAGGCACAAGCGTTTTGACGTGACCGCCTCCAGCAAATTCACGCTGGCCCCACAGACTCAGCGGGTCGTTCGTGAGCTGAATCAACCCGTGGAGGCCATCGGTTTTTTCCCTAATGATCCCCAGTACCAGGCCGCGCAGCAAGGCGCGAAGAATCTGCTCGAGGAATACCGGTACTTCAATCGGAAGTTCAGTTTTAAATTTATAGATCCTGACGCGAAACCGGCCGTCGCTAAACAGTACCGAATTAAAACTAACGGCACCATCGTTTTCATCAGCGGCGACCGTCAAAGGGCTCTGCTAGGTCCGAGTGAACAAGGTTTCACCGGCGCGCTGCTCGAGGTGACGGGAGTTGAGTCCAAAAAGATTTATTTCCTTAGCGGGCACGGGGAACGGGATGTGAATAACATCCGTGAAGACGGATATTCCAATGCTCGAATAGGTCTCATCAGAGATCTGTACAAGGTCGAAACCCTCAACCTGACCCTGACTCCGGAAGTCCCGGAGGACTCCGCCGTCCTGATCATCGCCGGACCGAAAAAGGCCCTGCCTGAAGCCGAGACACAGGCCATACAAAAATATCTAAAAAATCAGGGAAAGGTTTTTACCCTCCTCGACCCAAATCCGCCCAAGGAGATTCAGGCCTTACTGGCCGAATGGGGCATTGCCGCCGGCCAGGGACGTATCATCGAAACCGCGGCTTTTGTCGCGCCGGACAAAGCGACACCGGCCGTTTTCAGGGATAAATATCCACCCCTGGTCATAACCTCCGGACTGGATACCACATACTATCCGGATGCCACGTCCGTCGTCTTAACCAGTGAGTTCACCAGAGTGCTGGAAGCGCAAATGGAGGCGCAAAAGGGCCAGAAAAACCCGAGTGCTCTTGAGTGGCCGCTCGCGCCCGCGCAATATAGACACCTGGTGGTGCTGCCGGCTGTCATGACCACCCCCGCCAGCTGGCTTGAAACGGATCCAAAAGCCGAAAAATACGACCGGGATAAGGATACCGCCGGGCCGCTGGCCATAGCCGCCCAGGTTATCGCCGCGGCTCCCTTGAGTGACAAAGCCCCACCCGACTCTTTAAGGCAGACAAAACTTACCCGGCTGATATTGATCGGGGATTCGGACTTCGCGTCTAACCAGCACATTCAAAACGGCGGCAACGGAGACCTTTTCCTCAACTCGGTAAACTGGCTGGCCGAGGAAGAGCATCTTATTTCCATCAGGCCCAAACCTTTCACCTTCAGAAGGTTGGTGGTGAGTGAAGACGCTTCTCGTTTCATTCGGTTTTCCAGCCTCGTGCTTCTCCCATTCCTGGCGATCATTCTGGGGGGAATAGTCTGGTTTAGAAAACGATAAGGACTTTTCATCGTGAGCTTCCGAAGTACGCTGATACTAATCGCTATTTTATTCCTCCTCGGTGGTTTCATATTTATTTCAGAGGCCAGAAAACCAAAAGATACTTATACAGAGGCACCGGAAGTGTGGTCGGTCGAGGAAGAGTCGATTATAGGCATAGATATTGCCCTGCCATCTGAAGAAAAGAGCGTGTCCTTTGTAATCGGTAAGGATGAATACTGGTATTTCAATGACGCTGAACTTTCCCCGGTGGATCTGGCCCGCTGGGGCGGTATAGTGCTTCTGGTGACCGGCCCGGCTTCAAGGCGGCAGATTGCTGACAAAGTCGCCCATCCTGAGGATTTTGGCATGGTAAAGCCGAGCTTGACCGTTAAGCTGAGCCTGACCGGTCGAAAACCGCTTGAAATCTTAGTGGGTGACCCCACGCCGAATGAAGAACATTTCTACATAATGGTGAAAGGCGGCGATCCATTGTACATAGTCCACCGGTCCTGGCATGAGGTTTTCACCCGTCTGGTCAGGGAACCGCCTCACCCCCCGGTGAAACGGGTGAAGGTACCACCAGAACTCGAAGGTAAACTCTAAAAATAACGCCTTAGAAAGAGGATTTCCTATCTTGGCTGAGCAGAACGACAATTCAATAAAAATTACGCCGGAAACGCGATCATTGGGGAAACAGGCCACAATCATAATCGTGGCCTGTTTTATCCTTCTGGTGACCGGAATTGTGGGCTATCCTTATTACCAGACCTATCTCGCCCCTTGGTATGAACCCGTCCTCGAGGTTCGTGACGAGGTCTATAATATGCGCGACTTCCTTAAGATACTCCGTCTCAATACCGCGGGCGGCCAGCAGCAGGTAGGTATAGACAATACCATGCTTGTCCTTCAGTCGATTCAGAATAAGGAATTGATACGGCAGGAAGCCATTAAAAGAGGTTTTGAAGTTTCCAAAGAAGAGGTTGACGAGGAAGTAAGACGCCGGATCATGGACGCGGTCTCGGGAGAAGGCGACTTCGAAGACCTGCACGAATCGACCCTTCGCGGGCTTCGCCTGTCGGCCAAGGATTATGCTGAGTTAGCCAAGTTGGACCTTTACAAAGCAAAGCTGCTCTACAGTTTCAGGCAAGAACAACCGAAAACGGCGGCCCATGTTCGTCTGGCCGCGATTGTCAGCAGTACGGCTGAAAAATCGGATAAAATAAGGCAAAGGCTGTTGAAGGGGGAAGACTTCCACGAATTGGCCAAGACGGAATCTATCGACTTGAGCGCCAGCAAGAAAGGCGGCGATTTAGGCTGGATTACCAAGAACATCCATACCCTGAAAGCCACTCCCATGCTGCATTCCCATGGAATTCTGCTCAAGACGGAAAAAGAGGCGGAGCATATAAGGGAGAGGCTGCTGGCCGGTGAAGACCTGGCCGAACTCGCCCGGGAAGTCTCTCAGGACGACGAATCGAGGCCAAAGGGCGGCTATTTAGGCTGGGTCTCAACTGAGATCAAGAAAGGCAGACAATATGCCGCTGAAACGTATGAGCTTGAGCCAGGGAGTATATCCGAACCCATCGACACCGGGGTGGGATTCTGGCTGATCAAAGTAATTGAAAAGTCTCCCGGCGGTCAGGTCGTCGATGACATTGCCTTTAACATGGACGTGGGCCAGGTCACCACTCCGCTTGATGCCACGGGTGGATATTATTTAGTAAAAGTCGTTGAGAAGAAGTCTCATCGCAAGCTGACGGATGAAAACATTGACACCTTAAGCCTTAAAGCCCTCAAGGATTGGCAGCTCGACCAGGCTAAAAAAGGCAGTAACGAGGGCTGGTTGAAATGGCATTGGGGTTCGGAACCCATGGCCTGGGCTCTGGACCATCTGTAAAATTATCCGACAGGCTGAACGTCGATAAAGTATTGTCGAGATTTAGCCCGTATCTTTACCAGCGCCGCTCTCATCAGGTTCGCCTGATTGATGCTCAGATATTCAGGGAACAAAGGTTTTATATTAATGATTGACAGAAAACAGGGTAAATGCTATCAAGAAATCGCTTGTGATGTTAAGTAATTTATCTACTTTAAAGTAATAAAAATGAAATTGAAAAAAGCATAACGTCAGATTCCTCGCGGGTAATACCAGGAGTGGCGTTTGGATAGAGCAGTGCTTCTTAATATTCTTAGAACCTTTAATAAAAAGTTTAGGAGAAATATCCATTGGGCATGAGACAGTACATCATCAAGCGGCTGATTTATTCCTGCCTAATACTGGCCGCTGTTTCTGTCCTGGTCTTTGTCATGGTCAGACTGTTGCCTGGTGATCCCATCCGGGCCGCCATGCAACAGAATGTGGATTTGACCGACGAGAGCATTGTCCAGGAAGTTCGGGCCCGGTACGGGCTGGATAAACCGATCCATGTCCAGTACGGTATATGGCTCAGGGATTTCTTTAAGGGGAACTGGGGGATATCTCTTTCCAGCGGTGAAGAGGTTACGGCCATGTTCTGGAGAAGGCTGCCGGTCACGCTGCTGCTCTTTGTGGGCGCGACCTTCTGGGCCTGGATTCTAGGTATACCACTGGGTGTAATCAGCGCGTTGAGGCGGAATTCATGGCTGGACGCTTCATTTACCACTGTTTCAGTCATAGGCATTTCCATCCCGTCCTTCTGGCAGGCGATTTTGATGATTTACGCCTTCGCGGTTATTATCAAGATCCTGCCTCCTTCCGGGTACGTCCCGTTTTTTGAGAGTCCATGGCAGAATTTTCAGTGTATTCTCATGCCCACCTTCATCATGGGCACGCACTCGGCCGGTAGTTTCGCCCGGTATATCCGTATGAGCATCCTGGAGGTGCTCGGTCAGGATTATATTCGAACAGCCCGCGCCAAGGGACTTCGCGATCGGGCTGTGCTGGTGAAACATGTTTCCAAGCCGGCCTTGATTCCTTTAGTAACCATTGTGGGGATGTCCTGGGCCGGCCTTCTATCTGGTTCCTTCATCATTGAATTTATGTTTGCCATTCCCGGGTTAGGCCGGATGGGCCTGGACGCTGTTTTCGCCAGAGATTTTCCGGTCATTCAGGCCACGCTCATAGTAGGGGCTATTAACGTCCTGCTCATGAATCTGATCGTCGATATTGCTTATGGATTTCTAGACCCCAGAATCCGGGTGACTAAATAAATAAGGAAGTCAAAAATGTCTAATGCAAGAGTTGAAGAAAAACAAAACGAGGTATTAGAAGAAGAACGCCGGATATCCCAGGTCGGTTTCAAAGCCCTGGTCAGGACCCTTCTAAAACACAAGCTGTCCAGATTTGGGCTTATCGTCATTTTTTTGCTCATTCTCATGGCCGTACTGGCTCCGGTAATCGCGCCCTACCATCCAAATGACCAGGACCTTTACCAGGTCTTGAAAGGCCCGTCCAAAGAGCACTGGCTTGGAACCGATAACGTGGGCCGGGATTTGCTTTCCCGCATACTCTACGGCGCGCAAATATCGATGACCGCCGCCACTTTTGCCACATTGGGATCTATTGCTCTCGGGATCATCATGGGCCTTATCGCCGGTTTTAAAGGCGGCATAGTTGATAATATAATAATGCGAATGGTTGACACGTTTATGGTGTTTCCCGGCCTAATTTTCATCCTGATTATGGCCGCGGCCCTAGGGCCGGGGATAAAAAACGTAATCATCGCCATCATCCTGTTCGGCTGGACCTGGGCGGCCCGTGTCATCCGCGGCCAGGTACTTGCCGTGCGCGAGCATCCGTATGTGGAAGCGGCCAAGGCCGCCGGGGCCTCGGAATGGCGGGTCATGCTGAAACATGTTCTGCCAAACTCCATAGCGCCCATGATAGTGGCCACCGCACTGGGCATGGGTGGGGCCGTGGGCATGGAAGCCGGAGCCGCTTTTCTCGGTATTGGGGTTCAGCCTCCGACTCCCAGTTGGGGCCGAGCCCTCCGAACCGGCTACTCATATCTGGAAAGAGTCCCTCTTTTCTCAATCGCCCCCGGAGTCCTGATTACATTGGCCGTGCTTTCCTTTACCCTGCTTGGTGACGGGTTGAGAGACGCTTTGGATCCCAGAATCCGAGGCGAGGGAAAGAAAATTAAATAAGGAAAAAATATACAGATGCCTCCTTTATTAGAAGTAAAAAACCTTAAAACTCAATTCCTGACCGACGATGGACTGGTCAAGGCGGTAGACGGCATCTCCTACGACGTGCATGAAGGGGAGACCCTTGGACTTGTAGGGGAGAGTGGTTGCGGGAAAAGTGTCAGCGCCCTTTCTCTCATGAACCTTATCCCCAACCCTCCGGGTAAGGTTGTGGCCGGTGAGGTATTCTTTGAAGGCCAGGACCTGTTGAAATTGGACGACACTGAAATATGTCGCGTCCGCGGGAACAGGATGGCCATGATCTTCCAGGAACCCATGACCTCCCTCAATCCCGTATTGACCATCGGCTACCAAATAGGTGAACCGCTTGAAGTTCACCGGGGTATGTCCAGGGATGAAGCCAGACAGGAAAGCGTCAATCTTCTGAGCAAGGTCCAGATTCCCGAAGGCCAGGCCCGTGTCCGATCTTATCCCCATCTCTTCAGCGGCGGAATGAGACAGCGGGTCATGATCGCCATGGGACTGGGCTGTAACCCGAAACTGATCATTGCCGATGAGCCCACCACCGCCCTCGATGTTACTATCCAGGCCCAGCTCCTCGAGTTGATGAAGAACCTGACACGTGATTTCGGCACGGCCTTGATCATCATTACCCACAATTTAGGGATCATAGCCAGATACGCCGACCGGGTAAATGTTATGTACGCCGGGTGTTTCGTAGAAAAAGGAACGGCCAGAGAGATATATGGGGATCCGAGACATCCGTATACAATCGGTCTGATGGCCTCGGTTCCCCGTTTGGACGAAGACATGAAGACAAAACTGGTTCCCATCGAAGGTCAGCCTCCTGATCTTCTGCATGTCCCGCCGGGCTGCTCGTTTCATCCTCGATGCAGTTACGCCATGGAGCAATGCCGTGAGGAAAGACCCGAACTCGCCGAAGTGGCGGAAAAACATGAGGTAGCGTGCTGGGCTAATGTCAGAAAAAAATGAATATCTAGTAAGAGTCGAGGACATGGCCGTCTATTTTCCGATTAGCATGGGATTAATCCGTAAAAAGAAAATCGGTGACGTAAAAGCGGTCGATAGGATTTCATTCAACATTCGCAAAGGTGAGACACTCGGACTCGTTGGCGAGAGCGGTTGCGGCAAAACCACGACCGGGAGGGCCATCCTCCAACTCGAACGTCCCACTGGCGGGCACGTCTATTTTGAGAATGAGGATGGAGAGGAGATAGACCTGACCCAGGCCGAGGAAAAAACCATCAGGCCCATGCGCCGCACAATGCAGATGATTTTCCAGGACCCTTTCGGGTCCCTCAATCCTCGCATGCCCGTCGGCGAGATCATCGGGGAACCGATCAAAGTCCACAATTTGACTGGAAGCCAGAAGGAGTATCGTGATCAGATCCATGATTTAATGAGGATCGTCGGGCTTAACCCCGGTGCGATGGACTGGTATCCGCACGAGTTCAGCGGTGGCCAGCGCCAGCGTATCGGTGTGGCCAGGGCCTTGTCGGTCAAACCGAAATTTATAGTCTGCGATGAACCGGTATCGGCCCTGGACGTCTCCATCCAGGCCCAGATCATCAACCTGCTGGAGGAACTTCAGGAGGAATTCAGCCTTACCTACCTTTTCATTGCCCATGACCTGGCCGTGGTGAGGCACATCAGCGACCGTATCGTGGTTATGTACCTGGGTAATATTGTGGAGATCGCCACCAGACATGACTTGTATCGGAATCCGCTTCATCCTTACACCCGGGCCCTTTTATCCGCTGTGCCGATTCCGGACCCCGAAGTGGAAGCCGAGCGCGAACACATCCTTTTAACAGGTGAAGTGCCGAGTCCTTTCAACCCACCTCCGGGTTGCAAGTTCCATCCGCGCTGCCAGGAAGCCGACCTGTCTATATGTACTAAGGATATGCCGGAACTGGTAAAGTTAGAGGGGGAAGAACACTGGGTGGGCTGCCATAAGGCGCTTTAATAAGCCAGTTTGACCCATAGAAGCGGCCGTCTTATATTTAAGCCGGCCCTTCTTTTTTAGGTGCTATGATGATGGGATAAAGATGCGATCTCCACCGGCTAAAGAACAGACAGCGAACAAGCCCCGTTTTCGGGGCGCGGAAAATATTCCAGCGGAACTCTGGAACGATTTAGCCGCGAAGAATCCGGATTCGGTCTGCCATCAGGCCGGCGTAGGTCATCGGTCAGGAGAAGGATACCGGCTGCCCTTTCTGGGAGGCGAATACCTGGTCGATACTGAAAAAAAAGAAATATCGGCCACAAATGACGCGTATCGGGTCGGTTTTCAATCCGGCCTGGTGATGCTTATCTATCTCATACACGCCTCGACCCACGGACTGACCGGGCGCATGGTGACCGGCAGGGAGATCAAAGGCGGTGATATGTTCTTCCAGGGGCCCCATGCCTTAAGCCAGGATGAGGTCCTTCAGAAATACGGGCGAGACAGAATTGGTTTCCTGGACCGGGCCAGGATTCTCGACGCTACGGCTATAAACATGGGTGACGCGGCATTCCGGGTTCTGGCTCTTCCCAAGATACCGGTGGCTTATACCCTCTATACCGAAGACGAAGAGTTTCCGGCCAGACTGGTCATCACTTTTGACGCCGCTATTGAAAAACACCTGCCGCTGGATGCCGTTTTCGCCCTCGTAAACGTGATCTCCCACCGCCTTTCAGAATAAGGAAATGAAATGTCTGATGAAATATTCGGCACAGGCGCTTGCGGGATAAACTGCCTTACCTGCCGTCTGGCCACCACCGGGGTCTGCTCCCCTTGCGGCCCTGGGACCAGCGTTCATGCGGCCAAAAAACTGGCGGCCCAATTAAAGCTGATGGGCGGTTTCTGCCCCATCCTCAAATGCGCCTCGGACCGCCAGGTCGCGTTCTGCCTCCGCGATTGTGACAAATTCCCCTGCCGCCACTTTAAGGACCAGCAATACCCTTTCTCACCGGGTTATCTTAAGATGCAGACCCGCCGCCGTGAAGCCGGTAAACCGAAGCCGAATTGAATTAAGCCCGCGCGGAAAACTGGCCCTTCTGAGGCCTTAAGCCCCTGGTAATAGAAAAAAAAGAAACATTTCAGGAGTATTATATGAGTTTGTTGAAAGGAACCGTCAGTCTAACCCGTTATCATATAGTTGATGAATATCAGGCCCTC
>JAZGHI010000210.1:0-3472 GCA_036480955.1 Candidatus Adiutricales bacterium | reverse complement strand
GGCCATCAATGGCGGATAGGGCGCGCAAGGATGGTCGCTATGGGCCGTGAGCATGACCTCCAGGTCAAGGAAAGTCCTGGCGGCAAACATCCATTCCAGACGCTCTTGGCCAAAGGCCGGGATTAGTTTATCCCCGTGGTAGTACACGTATGGACCAAATATGGTGGGAAGGATTCCAAGGTTTTTGATTTTTAAGGCTAGATCCGGGTTGATGACCGAGCAGTGAATGTCACGGTTTCGGGGGTCTTCCCTGGGATATTTGGACTGAGCCTCTTCCATTATGTCCAGGAACATGGCAATGGCCTGATCGCCGTTGGCGTGGGCTGAAATGCGGTAGCCTTCCATATAGGCCTTCATGATGGTCTCGGTGGCGATCTCCCTGGTAGTAGCCATTACGCCGTAGAAATCCGGTTTATCAAGGTAGGGTTCGGTGACCGCGGCCGTCCGGGCTGAGATGGCCCCGTCGAAGAAGAACTTGAGCCCGCATAATCTGACCCAATCGTCTCCCAGGCCGCGGTAAATACCCAACTTGTGTAGTTCGGGGAACAGGTCGATAGCGGCGTCCATCCTCATTCTAATCGGAAGTTCGCCGTTGTTTTTCAAGTCGAGAACGGCCCGGATCTGTGGTTGGTGAACCGTATCGTAGACCATGGTAAGGCCCACGGCGGCGCATTCTTTAAGGATCTGTTTCGCGCCTTCATAGGATTGTTCCCTGGTGGGCGCCACCGGAGCGCCGGTCATGATCATCTGTATGGCCTGTTCGTGCAAACCTCCAGTCACTTCACCTGTGTCCGGGTTCCGGTCGAATTTTCCTCCCACCGGGTCGGGTGTGTCCCTGGTCACTCCGGCCATCTCAAAGGCCTTGCTGTTGGCCATGCTGAAGTGCCCGCCAACGGTGGAGATTATAACCGGGTGGTCTTGGCTGGCCACGTCAAGCTCCCACCTGGTGGGGTGGCGTTTCTCGGCCAGCTTGGAATCGTCTTCCTGGTACCCGGTGACCCAATCGCCCTTGGGTGTCCTTTTGGCCCTTATCCTCAACAAATCCTGGATGTCCCTGATGGATCTGATTCCGGCTTCTTCGCTCAAGTCTTCGGTCAGCAGACGGTTCGCGCCGACCATCATCATGTGGCAATGAGAGTCTATGAGGCCGGGGATAAGCGTTCTGCCCGCGAGGTCAATGACCTCTGTATCCGGCCCTATTGAGGGTTTGATATCGTCCAAACCCCCGACGGCCAGGATTCTCCCGAACTTGACCGCCAAAGCTTCTTTCACGCTCTCTTGAGAATCCACGGTCACGATTTTTCCATTCAGCAGTACCAGGTCAGCGTCCATGATATTTTCCTCTCTTTATTTATGGTTCTTCTCCAATTTAGTTGGAGAACAGGGTTCGAGGATTCAAGGGTTCAAGGGTCCAAGCGTTTGTTCAAGCGCTTGCTCACCAACGATTTTATCAGCGTTTTGAGCATCCTTTCAACTTTCTCTGTATCATCGTTAAAGAGCCTTTAAATCTTCTTTATTTACATAATTTAAATCACCTGAAAGCAGAACCTGGGTCTCCAATTCACAAACAGAACCTTAGGCAATATCTAAAGATCCAAACATAGTCCGTATGACATTTGCCAAACTTTCAAATCTCTGTAATTCTTAAGCATTTCACTCGAATCCTTGGACCCTTGACCCCTTGAATCCTTTCAAAATCATCAACTCTTTTGGAGATGATTCTTATTTATGAACCTTCCATGACCTCTTTTAGTGTATCCACCACCTGCTCAATCTCCGCCTCACTGATAATTAGAGGCGGTTGAATTCTGAGCACATTGGCAAAGGCGCCGCCCAGACCGATCAAGACTCCCTCCTCCCGCATGGCCGCCCTGATCCTGGCCGCTTCGGCCGGGGCCGGAGTTTTCGTGTCCTTATCTTCCACGAGCTCAAGCCCCACCATCAAACCCCGGCCGCGGATCTCGCCGACAGCCGCCTTTTTGGGGGAGATTTTTTGGAGCATCTCTTTCAGCATTTCACCTTTTTTCAGCGTGTCCGCGGCCAGGCCGGTTTTTTCGATGTATTCGATGTTAGCCAGGGAAGCCGCGCAGGAGACCGGATTCCCCCCGAAAGTGGACAGGTGATCGCCCGGCTGAAAGGCATCGGCGATTTCGTCGCGGGCGATAAAACAGCTTAAGGGAAAGCCGTTGGCTATGCCCTTGGCCATCACCATGATATCCGGTTCAACGCCGTAGTGTTCGAGGGCGAACATCCGGCCGGTCCGGCCGAAGCCGGTCTGAACCTCATCGGCCATGAACAGGATTTCGTACCGGTCAAGAATCTGCTTCACGGCCTGGAAATAATCATCGGGAGGCACAATTATACCGCCTTCGCCCAATACGGGTTCCGCTATGAAATAAGCCACATTATCTGAGGTCTGGGTTCTGATTACGTCTTCCAATTGCTGCGCGCAGGCCATATCACATTCTTCCGGGTTCCCTAATTTTAAAGGGCAGCGGTAACAGTACGGCGACGGCGCGAAGGCCACGCCCGGCATGTAGGGACCCCCGCCTTTTTTCCGTCCGGCATTACCAGTGAGACTCAGAGTGGCATAGGTGCGGCCGTGAAAAGACTGGGTGAGGGCCAGGGCCTCATTCTTTCCGGTATACCGCCTGGCCATGCGTATGGCGCCTTCGATGGCCTCGGCGCCGCTGCTTCCGAAAAAGCTCTTCTTTAATCTGCCCGGTGTAATGGCCGCTATTTTTTCGGCCAGCTCGGCCACCGGTTTTACGTGGTATACATAGGAACAGCAATGTATCAATTTATCTATCTGGTCCTTGGCCGCGGCTACCACCACCGCGTTGCCGTGTCCCGTGTTGGCCACCGAGATGCCTGAAAAACAATCAATATAGACCCTGCCCTCCTCATCATAGTAGGAAGCGCCGTCGGCTCGATCCACCACCACCGGTTCGACCGCGGCCATAAAGGCTGTATTGACGTACTGCTTATATTTTTCCCGTATATCCATGGTACCCCCCTGGAAATTTCACGCTGTTATTCAGCTCCGCTGAAAAAATCCGCCGTTTATTAAACCCGTGTTGCTTAAGTAATTATGCCCTATTTTTCCATTGAAGCGTACCTTTAAATAAAGGCCGGCTGGAAAAAAACAGTTAAAAAACAGTAAAAAACAATAGAACCCTTTAGGATAAAAGCCGTTTAATTGATATAATCGTTTCCTGTATTATCGCGAGAACGAATCCGGGGATTATATACCGCCCCGGTTCAAGCAACAAGGACGGGTATGGTCATGGCCGCGCGTGAATCGGAAATGATAAAGCAGAACAAAACGGCCTGGGAGGCAGAGGCCTACGAGACCTGGGTGGAAGCTTATGGACCGCCGGATGAAGTGGCTCGACAACTGGCCGTCGATCCTGAACACAAACTCAAGCGTCTGCTTCCCTTTCTAGGAGACATCAGGGACCGTGACATCGCC
>JAZGHI010000209.1:0-3363 GCA_036480955.1 Candidatus Adiutricales bacterium | reverse complement strand
TTGCCGGGGGATCATTCTTGTATATCAGCGCTTCAGACCTTATCCCGGAGACTCACGAAGAAAAAGGTTTTCTAAACGCTGGTTCCCTGCTCCTGGGAATCAGTTTTTTATACGTAATTACTCTGGTGATCGGAGAGTAGCCCGGATATAGATTACATCTAGTTCCGGTCCACCCCCCACCCATGTATTTGAAGACCGGATCGTCGAAATGTATAAGTCCCTTGCGGCGGGCAATTCACGCCAGGAAAGATACGACGCTTTTCCGGACCACTTTACGGAAAAGGTAAGAATATTTTACTGGATGAACCGCCGTTTATTTGCTTTCCAATACCCATTCACCCTGCCAGTCTTCAGCGGGCGGGTTTTCTTTCAGGAACTGGCAGCGCTTGATGTATATCCGGGCAACTTCATCCCGCTCATTCAGTCTAAGGACCTGATTAAAGGTCTCGACAGCCTGGTCCCAATTGGCCTTTCGATACTGCTGAACTCCGTAATTGAAATTGTTGACAGCCTCCATCAGGTTGGGAAATGTTTCGTCGGTGTGGTAATCGAGGATTTCATAAACGTCCACCGGCTGGGACTTACCCTTGACCACGACCCGGTCGATTTCCCTCATCCGGTAGGTCCCCCGTAATTTTTTGACGGTATTGTCAGCCACCAGGATACTGACGGAGTACTGCTTGCACGCGCTCTCCAGGCGTGAGGCCAGATTCACCCCGTCACCTATCAGGGTATAGTCCATTCTTTTAGGTGAGCCGATGTTGCCGGAAATGACCTGGTCGGTGTTGAGTCCGATACCTATTTTGACCGGCTTTTTGCCTTCCGCCGCTCTTTTAACGTTCCATTCATTTAGCTTGTTTATCATAGCGACAGCCGCTCTCACGGCCCGGTCCTCGTCGTCTCCGTGGGCGATGGGCGTGCCGAAGGCGGCCATGAGGGCATCGGCTATGAATTTATCGAGCATACCGCCTTCGTCCTGGACACATTCAACCATCATGGTGAAATATTCATTCAGCAAATCCACCACGGCCGCCGCGCCAAGCTCCTCGGTCAAAGGTGTGAAGCCCCGCATGTCGGAGAAAAGTATAGTGGCCTCCGTGCTCTGACCACCGAGGAAATCCGATTGACCCAGCAGGAGCTTATCCGCCAAACCCGGATCCAGATATCTCGACATAGTGGATTTCATCCGCTTCTCACTGCTGATGTCCTCGATCATGATCATCGAACCGAGTCTTTTGTGTTCCACACTGAGCAGCGGCAGGACGGTGATGTTGACCGACAACTTCTCCCCGCCAAATTCCATGTCCGCGTCCATGGTCACGTCCGAGGTCTCTGTTTCCTCGACCCGCCGGATTTTTTCGATTATCCAGGCATTCGGACCGTCGAAAAAATCCTCGGCCGTACGCTCGATCACTTCCTCTTCTGTTGCCCGCAGTATCCGTAAACCGGCTTCGTTGATCGTAACGATTTTGCCATCCTCATCCAGGGTTATGACACCGTTACTCATACTTTGAAGCATGCCGTCGCTGTATTTTTTCATGTTCTGAATATCATCGAAAAGCTTGGCGTTCTCGAGGGAAATTGATACCTGAGCGGTGAAGGCCCTCAAACGCGCCTCGTCCTCCGTGGTGAAAGGACCGCCGTGCTTGTTGAGCGCCTGGGTAACCCCTATGGTCTTGCCGCTTTTATTGATGATCGGTACACATATCATGGACCTGGTGAAGAAACCGGTCTGTTTGTCGACCGCCGGGTTGAATCGGAGATCGGCGTAGGCGTGCGGAATGTTGATCGTTTCACCTGAAGTAAAGACCACCCCGGCAATACCCGCGTTATTGGGTATTCGTATCTGGGTGGTCCCCATACCTTCGGCCACGTGGGAAAACAGCTCGCCTGTTTTTTCATCGTTTAAAAACAGGGTTGACCTCTCACAATTAAGCATCCTGGTCGCTTCGGCCATGACTTTAAGCAGAAGCTGCTGGAGATCTATCTCGGAGGTAAGATCCGAGACCACGTCAAAAAATTCCATTTCCTTCCGATGGGCCTTCTGCATCTGCTCTACAGCCTGGGCGCTCTGCAAAACAGCCGTGACCTGGGCGGTCATAGCTCCGAGCAGGTCCATATCGCTCTTTAAGAATCTGCCCTTTTTCTTGTTCAGCAGTTGGGCCACACTCACAATTTCATTCTTTACCGTCTTTATGGGGACGCAAAGAATACACTTGGTGGAGAAGCCTGTGCTTTCGTCAATATTTTTGTTGAATCGTTTATCTGAGTACGCGTCGTGGACCAGAGCGGGCTTACCGGTAGTGAAAACGTGACCGGCAATACCGCTGTCGTCCAGGAACCTGATTTCTCTCTTCAGGTCGCCCTGGGCCACCCGGGAGTACAATTCACAGGTTTCCTTATCGTGGAGGAAAATGGTCCCACGCTCGGCATTGACCACTTCGCTGGTGAGTTCCACCAGTTTGGCCAGCATCTCATCAAGGGTTTCGAAAGCGGCCACCGTTTTAGCGATGTCGAGCAGCATCTCTACCTGAAGCAAGCGAGCCGCCACTCCATTCGAAGTGGTGGCGTTTTCAGCCCGGGTCTTGGTTTTCCGGCGATTGGTTTCTTTAACCATTTTTCTTCAATTGCCCCCGTAACTTTATGATGGTCTGTTTTAATTGATTCATCTCGTCATTGGCGGCCTGCCTCATCTTCTGGCACTCATCCTCGTGTTCGGCCAGGAGTAGTTCCATCTTTTCCCGCAAGGCTGTAAGATCGGCTTTAAGCTGGTCTATTTCGTTCCTGGCTGCTGACAACTCGTTCTGTGTCCTTTCCGCCTTCTCATAACGTATTTGTACCATTTCTTCACGAAGGACGGCGATGGTTCCTTTCAATTGGGTGATCTCGTTGCTGGCCGAAGCCAGTTCCGCCTGGGCGTGTTCTTCTTTCGCGATCCGTGCTTTTTCCAGCTCCTTCCGCAGGGCGGCCAGGCCCTCTTTGAGGAGTCGATTTTCATTCTCCAAATGATGCAATTCGCTTTGCTCGGTTTGATTTTCCATTTTTTGACCGCCTGGCGGATTGGTTACCTGTATTTATAAGAAATAAGATTCTCATTCAAACCGGACCGAGTCCGATCAAAGACAAACCCCTCTCCCGTGATTTAAACAAGGGATAGACCTACTTTAGAAAACCTGGGTGGAAACTGTCAAGTTTTCTTTGTTAGCGAAATATTGTCGGGAAAACGGGCAGGCAAGGCCTGCAGCCATAATTGGCTTTCGTTACCTAGGTAACATTTATATCCTATTTCCAACGTAACTCCTTTACCTTTGCCGTCATGGACGGCCAGGCAAGGCCTGTTCCATAAAGCGGGAACGTGGGAGA
>JAZGHI010000208.1:0-2169 GCA_036480955.1 Candidatus Adiutricales bacterium | reverse complement strand
CGGTCTGGGCCCCTGGATGCTGATCGATTTCAAACCACCCCACCTCACGGACGCCACCCTGCACGGCATACCCACGGCAGAGGACGCAAACGTGCACATCAAGGCCGCCCTGGCCAACCTGGGAAACCTTCAATTCGAACTGCTCGAACCGGTGTACGGTCCAAGCACCCACATGGAATTTTTAAAAACTCACGGGGAGGGCATTCACCATCTGAGTTTCGGACAGGTCGAGGACCATGACGAGACCGTTTCCGCGCTCGAGGGGGAAGGGATAGAGATCGAAGCCTCAGGTGTCCTGGGAGGCGCCCTCACCTTCACTTACATGGCCTCCCAAAAAGAACTGGCCACGATCTGGGAGTGCGTTAAAACAAAACCCGGGGTTCAGAGCTCGCTCACGCCTTACGGCACCTATCCCCCGGCTGATTGAGAGCTGCCTAATATCCTTTTATTTCCGGCGGCTGTCTTTCGAGTTTAAAAAAAATTTAATGTAAGCTGTGTGGACCCTTTGGTCTAAATAATTCCCTCATCGGCCCACTTTTACCAGGACCGGATCGAAAACGTTTCGGATTACCTCTGGTGAAATTTCCACCAGCAGGCCCTTTTTGCCCCCGTTTATAAATATTTTTGGCAGGTCCATGATTGAAGCCTCCACGTAGACCGGCAGGTCTTTGAGAAGGCCGAAGGGAGACGTGCCGCCCACCTCGTATCCGGTGTGTCTTCTGGCCGTGGCCGGCTCGCACGGTGTGATTGATTTTACCCCGATGGTCCTGGCCAGGGCTTTAGTGGAAACCTCGAGGTCACCGTGCATCAGTACCATAAGGGGTGTCTTCGTCTCATCCTCCAGGACGAGGGTCTTGATCACCTGATGTTCATCCACTTTTAACTGGCGGGCCGCGTTCGCGGTACCTCCTTTGCCTTCGTAGGCATATTGGTGAACCGTAAAATCCGCTTTAACCGCTTTCAGCCTGCGGATCCCGGGAGTTACCGGTATTTTTTTCCTGGCCATCTGCTCTTCGAGTCTTTGCGAAACTCAGGATTGTATTCATTTCACAGATTTAGTACAGTAGAAACCATCATCTTTTACCAGCGTTTTCCATGTCAAACTAATTTATGGGGTAAAGGAATACACCCGCCGAACTTTTCCACAGAGTCAAATACGAGGAGGGATGAAAATGGATATGGAGCTGAAGGATCGGTTCAGCCGGAAGTGGGCGGAATATTTCCCGGAAACAGAGCTGCCGATTGTTTTTTATTACACTGATGAATCAGACCGGGGGGAGATGGTCCCGGTTCCGTCGGGTCACCAATGCTTGATTGGCGTACTGGCCAAGGTTCGCAAAGGCGGCTCGCTCTGCTTTGGTAATGAATCAATCGGATGCGGCGGGGGCAGGAGGTACCTGGGATTCGAGACTGAAACAGGTCCCAATTTTGAATACTTCCTCTCACACGGGATCGAAGGCCGGCTGGAGGGGGAACGCTACAAGAAAACGCCTGAGATAGTAAGAGAGCTTACCAGGAAGGCCCCTTCTTTTGAAGCGCCGGGCAGGTTCATCGTCTTTAAAAGGTGGGACAAACTGACTGAAGAAGACGAACCCCAGGTGGTTATTTTCTTTGCCCACCCGGACGTTCTCTCCGGCCTGTTTACCCTTACCGGATTTGAGGAGGCTGAACCGGATGGAGTGATCGCGCCCTTTGCCGCGGGATGCGGTTCCATTGTGCTGTATCCATATATGGAGAAGGACCGCGATCGCCAGAGGGGTGTAATAGGTATGTTTGATGTTTCAGCCCGCCCGTTCATACCCCAGGATCAACTCTCCTTTGCCGTGCCCATTAATAAATTCCAGCGGATGGTCGCTGACATGGATGAAAGCTTTCTTATCACCCGCAGTTGGGAGAGGGTAAGTAAACGCCTGAAAAATTACTAACATAAATAAGGCTGATCGTTTCCAGGAGGATACTATGAGCATAAAATTACGGTGGTTGGGTTACGTATGTTTCGAAATAGTGCTGCCATCGGGCAAGGTACTCGTCATTGATCCTTATATTGATTACTCACCGACGGCTCCCATTAAATGCCGGGAGGTAACCGGGGCCGACTATATAGCCATTACCCATGGGCATTATGACCACGTTACCGACGTCGGGCCGCTTGTTGAGAAATATGATTCC
>JAZGHI010000207.1:0-2021 GCA_036480955.1 Candidatus Adiutricales bacterium | reverse complement strand
CGAGCATTTGATTATTCCGGAAAAACCCACCGAACTGGATATTACGATCGGAGATGGTAAATCCATGGTAGCTGAAATGCGGGTCATGGAAACCGAATGGGAGGGGACAAAGGTCCATGTGGCATCTTTAAGGGATATTACCGATCGCAAACGAATGCAGCAACGGCTGCAGCTCAGCCTGGATAACCTTAAAGAAGTAATGGACGGAACGATCCGTGCCATGGCACTGGCGGTCGAAATGCGCGATCCTTACACCTCGGGTCATCAGCACCGGGTCGCGGAACTGGCCCAGGCCATTGCCGAAGAAATCAACCTGCCGGCCGAAGCCATCGAAGGCGTGTATATGGCGGCCTCCATTCATGATATCGGCAAAATCTCGCTGCCTGCTGAGATCCTCAGTAAACCGGGGAAATTGACAGAGATCGAGTTGAAAATGATCCACACGCATTCAAAGGTGGGCTATGATGTTTTAAAAGGAATAGATTTTCCCTGGCCCATCGCCCAGATCGTGCTCCAGCATCATGAACGTATGGACGGATGCGGCTACCCCCGCGGCCTGGGCGGTAATGAGATTTTGATTGAATCTCGAATTGTCGGTGCAGCCGATGTGGTTGAAACCATGGCCTCCCATAGACCCTACAGACCGGCCATGGGACTGGACAAGGCGCTGGGGGAAGTTTCCGGTAACAAGGGCAAACTTTATGATGAGAAGGTGGTAAATGCCTGCCTGAAGCTTTTTAACGAAAAAGGTTTCCAATTCTCAGAACCGGAAAGTGTATTAACCACCAATCATTAGAAGTGGTTTCAAAACCTCAGATAGTGTAAAAATGCGCCAAGTTAACATACATGAGGCAAAAACCCATTTATCAAAGCTCATCGCGAATGGAGAGGAAGTTGTAATTGCACGATACGGAGAGCCGGTGGCTCGGCTGATTCCCCTACGGTCGCCAACCGCCAGGCGAATTCCAGGCTCGGCTCATGGAAAATTTACGGTTCCGGCGGAATTTTTTAAACCAATGCCTATCGAATTTCTAAACACTTTTGAAACGAAATAAGAATTTCAGTTTATGAAGATGTCGAAATCCATTGGTAACTCAGCGGCTTGGAAGCAAGTTTCTGGTCCTAGTTACTGAAAATTTCCCCCCTTTTTAAAATTTGAAACGCTCATTTTAGGTAAGTTTTTCTTTTACATAACTGACAACTGGAAAATGACCACTGACATTTAATTGAGCGCCTGCGCTCAATTAAATCTTGAAAACCGACCTCATTTCAGGTATCAGACCTTATTAACCCCAAATGCCCGGGTGGCGGAAATGGTAGACGCAAGGGACTTAAAATCCCTCGCCGCTGAGCGGTGTGCCGGTTCGATTCCGGCCCCGGGCACCAAGAAATAAAGCCTTCAGAAAAATATAGCCGAAGGCTTTTTATTTTAGTGCCTGCGAGTTGTCTGCCTTTGGCACGACTTGCCTGCCGCGGCGACTTGTCCACCGTAGCTATTAGCGAAGGCGGAAGCTCGCCAGAGCGGAGACGAGTCGTTTCTCGGCCTGAGTCGGCAAAGTCTGCTTCTCCTGTCCATGGTACTCAGAGGATCCCCGCTATTTTTTTCAATTTCATCTAATTTCCCTCCCCCCCATAAGAGTCAAACGAATACGTGACCCTTTTGTTTATAAGCGAAGGTTGATTTCCGAAACAACTTTTGGTATATGCGAATAAAGTGGCCACTTAGCTGGATAATGGCCGGTGAAGTTTTTCGAAACGTACCCGAATCGAAGGAAACAAAGAATGGCCGGGAGCATCTAATGAATGGCACTGAAAGGGAAGGTGATTCTGCCGGGTCTATAGATCCACAAGTCGGGATCTGGGCTGGTGAGAGGTCCAAGAAAGCAGGCGGTGAGCAATCAGAGGACCTCGATCGTTTGGTTGATTTCTTGGGACTGGTTTTGGACAATGTTTACTCTGGAATAATCGTTTGCGACCTCCACTGCCGCATCGTCTATATGAACCAAGTTTACGCCGCGTTA
>JAZGHI010000206.1:0-7197 GCA_036480955.1 Candidatus Adiutricales bacterium | reverse complement strand
TCTCTCCCGCCATGGGCGGTTGACCCTACCTGTGGTCGTTCAACCGCATGCGGGCGGTTCCTTGCCTCCTTGCCCCTCTTGGGGTGGGGGTTATTTAAAGGAATGGCAACCAATAGCATCTGCCAGGTTGATCCAAATTTCTTAGGAGGATTTTAGAACCAGTATCACGGGCGGAACTGGTCTGATTTTTTTATTAAATTGGTTTTCTTGACAGGAACCCCTATATTTATTTATAATACCGACGGCAATTTTAGGAGGCATTACTCATATTATTCAATCGTTTCAGTGCGCGGGACGACTCTTTTTACATACACACCTTATCCCGATCAGACGAAATTTATGGAGCAGGTGACTTATTAAAAAACAAACACCGGCGTTTTCAAAGCCGGGTTATCTTTTTTAATTCAGGAGTAAGGCCGTGGGCGTAATTTCCAGGGCCGTGCCTGATCAAGAGGTTCGTTCCCCTTTTGAGCCTTTAGCCGTTGAGGCCCGTTATAGGGCTCCTCGCGCGACCATCAATCCAGACCGATCCAAAAAATGGATGAGGAGAATCCTGCCTATCATCCTGGCCCACAAGCGGGTCTTCTCACTGGCCCTGGTTTGCGCCTTTATCGCCCTGGTTCTCCAGGTGGCCATTCCGCGTGTGGTTATGCAGGCCGTGGACAAAGCCCTGGTGAGCCAGACTGGTTCGCTGAATTATTATATATGGATACTCGTTATTCTTGGCATTGGCCGTGGCGTTTTTACTTTCATCTACCGTTACTTTTTATTTACCACCGCCTATCTTATCGAATACGATCTCCGGGCCATAATATACCAGCATATAGTCCGTCTCTCGTTCTCCTTTTTTGACCGGGTGCAATCCGGCCAGATTATATCCCGGTCCAATTCGGATATCCGGGCCGTTGAGATGTTTCTGGTTTTCGGTCCGTTCATGCTGATCAATATGCTCAGTTTTTTTATCGCCTTCGGGTTGATGCTGGCCATCCACGTGCCCCTGGCTATCGTCGCCCTGGCACCCATGCCTCTGGTTTTTTTGATCGGTTACCGCATGAGGCAATTGATGTTTCCGATTTCCTGGATAGTCATGGCCCGCATGGCCGAGTTGGCCACGGTGGTGGAGGAAAACATATCAGGCGTTCGGGTGGTTAAATCTTTCGCCGCTGAAAAATCCCAGATAGGTCTTCTAGCCAGGACCGCCCAGCGTCTTCGGTGGGCCGCGCTCCGTCAAATTCGTGTCCGGTCCCATTATGCCCCGCTGATGGAAAACTTACCCCGCCTGACCATGGCCCTGGTTCTTTTATACGGCGGCTATCTGGCCATCGAGGGTGAGGTTACCGTGGGAACGCTGCTCGCCTTCAGCGCGTACGTGATTATGCTGCAGGCCCCGTTCCGCATGCTCGGATTCCTGATGATGATGAGCCAGCGTTCGGCGGCTTCGGCGGCGCGCATTTTCGAGATTTTAGACGAGAAGCCTGAAATAGCGGATCAGCCCACGGCCCAAGACCTCGAGCAACCTCGGGGAGAGGTCGAATTTAGGGAGGTTGTCTTTTCCTATACCGGCGGCCCGGAAGTGCTCTCTAATCTAAACTTGAAAATTGAATCAGGAGAGACAGTGGCTATGGTCGGACGGACGGGGTCGGGCAAATCGACTCTGGCCCGCCTGCTGACGCGTTTCTATGACGTCGACCAGGGAGCCGTGCTCATAGACGGTCGGGATGTCCGCGATTTGACCGTGGCCAGTTTGAGAGCCCACGTCGGATATGTGCTTGACGAGCCCATTCTATTTTCAGTCTCTGTGCGGGAAAACATCGCTTACGGCCGTCCGGAGGCCTCGTTGGACGAAATAGTCGCCGTGGCCAAGGCTGCCGGGGCCGATGGTTTCATCCGGGAATTGAAAGAGGGGTATGACAGCGTGATCGGTGAACGTGGTTACACCCTGTCCGGCGGTCAGAGGCAGAGGATATCGATAGCCCGGACCCTGTTGGTCAATCCCCGCATCCTGATCCTCGATGACGCCACCAGTTCGATTGACGCTAAGATTGAAGAGGAGATACACGACGCGTTGCGGACCTTAATGGTTGAACGGAGTACATTAATCATAGCCCACCGGCTCTCGACTATAAGCCTGGCCGATCGGGTGATTCTTTTAGAAGACGGGCAGGTCATAGCTGATGGAGAACATACGGAATTAATGAGGACCGAACCCCGCTATGTCGAAATTCTGACTCGGGTGGAGGAAGAAGAGGAAGCCAGGAGAATAGTGGAGGAAAAAAAGGCCAGGGAAGAGGAAGAAGCCGGTGATAAAGGCTTGCGTGATATGGAAAAGGCTTTCGAGGAGGTGACCTGATGTTTGGTGGAGCGGGTTCATCGACATCATCCAGTGCCGCCGCCGGATTGCCCTTTGCAGGTATTCCTTCTGAGCTTTTAGCCAGGGTTGAGAAGACCCTGGCCCAAGAGCCGGAACACGAAAAAGTTAAGTTTGAGTTCAGCCATGTAGTCACCGACCGGCGGCCGATGACTGTATTCCGATTTATAGCGCCGTACTGGCTGCCGCTCTCTCTGGCTTTACTCCTGGTTTTCTTTGAGATATTTGCCCAGCAGATAGGCCCTCTGCTTACTCAGATCGGTATCGACAAGGGTATTATGCAGAAGAATTTAGGGGTGCTGGTCACGGTCGGCCTGATCTATATGGGTTCAGTAGTGGTCAACGCTCTGGCCAGTTTCGCGCGTATTGCCTGGACCGGGCGGTTGGGAGAAAGATTGATGCTGGCCCTGCGATTGAGGGTCTTCATGCATCTGCAGCGCCTGTCCATGGATTTTTTTACGGCTGAGATGGGCGGACGGCTAATGGCCCGGATGACCAGCGATATAGAGGCCCTGTCTATTTTGTTCCACGAAGGGCTTATAAATCTGCTCGTTCAGGGCCTGACCATGGTTTTCGTTACGGTTATCTTGTTTTCATTGAACGCGAAGCTGGCCGCGGTCATGGTTTTTGTAGTCGTGCCCGTAATGATCATACTTACCATATGGTTCAGGGCGGCTTCGGCTAAAGGCTACGGTGTTGTCCGGGAAAGAATAGCGGACGTATTGGCCGATTTCCAGGAAAGTTTGACCGGTATCCGGGTCATAACTTCACTCAACCGGCAGTACCACAATATTATTAAACATCGAAACGTTTTGGGAGAATATCGCGATTCGAATACGTACACGGCTAGAATAGGGGCTGTCTACAGCTCCGGCTCAGATATAATCAGCGTAGGAGGGCAGATAAGTATTCTGCTGGTGGGCGGGCGCATGCTCTTGAACGGTAGCTTGAGCATTGGTGAGCTCACCGCCTTCGTCCTGTATCTGACCGCTTTTTTCGCCCCTATCCAGCAGTTAGTACAGCTTTATAATACGTATCAGCAAGGCCAGGCCGCCATGGCCAAGCTTCGTGATTTGCTGCTGACCGAGCCGAGTGTCCCTGAAAAAGCCGAGGCCGAGGATCTTCCTGAAATTAACGGCGAGATCACCCTTAAGGATTTGACCTTCAGCTATATTCCCGGCCAGGCGGTGCTTAAAGACTTGAATCTTGATATCAAAGCCGGCGAAACAATCGCCTTGGTAGGTGAAACCGGGGTCGGAAAATCCACTATCGCCAAGCTGATCATACGATTCTATGACCCGGATGAGGGTCAGGTTCTGATAGACGGCCATGACTTGACCGGCACCGCTTTTGAGTCACTCCGAAGCCAGCTCGGTTACGTTCCTCAGGAGCCATTCCTTTTTGCCGGAACAATCAGGGATAATATCGCCTTCACCCGACCCGATTCCACCGACGAAGAGGTCATGGACGCCTGCCGGGCCGTGGGGATAGACGACCTGATCAAATTAATGCCTGAGGGAGTAAACACCATCGTCCACGAACGCGGAGCTTCCCTCTCATCAGGTGAAAGACAACTCCTGGCCCTGGCCCGCGCGTTCATTGCCAAACCACGAGTACTGGTACTCGATGAAGCCACGTCAAATCTTGACCTGGCTTCTGAATCCAAAATCGAGCGCGCCCTAAACCTATTGCTCGAAGGCAGGACGGCCATTCTCATCGCGCTCCGGCTGACCACCGCCATGCAGGCGGATCGAATCGCCTTGGTCCATGATGGCCAGATTGTCGAGCTGGGTTCGCATGCGGAGCTTCTGGCCCACGAAGGGCGGTACGCGGACCTGTACGCCACATGGATAAAGCACTCTGAATCGGATGAAGATTTCGCCAGACCAGAGGCGATCTGACCTCGAGGCCGTCCGTAATCAATAAACAATATTTTCTCTTTCGGATGTAATCAGCACTAAGCTCTTACGAACTGGGCCGGATCGGCATTACGGCCGGCACTCAGACAAGTTTAATATACTAAGGATATTCCAGAGGGAAAACCATAGGGGCTCAAGTATGGCGGGAAGCGAAGCTATTACCCAGGTAGAATCGAATGTCTATTATATGGATCCCAGAAAAGTGGGGCCGTATGGCGTAAGCGGTGTGTATGTAATAAAGACCGAAGAGGTGACACTGATCGAGACGGGCACGTCTATTACGGTCCCATATGTCCTCGAGGCCGTCCGGGAAATGGGCATCACGGAGGAGGACCTAAAAAAGGTCATCGTCACCCATATCCATCTCGATCACTCGGGTGGGACCGGGTGGCTGGTCAAGCGGCTGCCCCATCTTTCCGTTTACGTCCACGAAAGGGGAGCCAAGCATCTGATGGACCCGTCCAGACTGATCGAAAGCGCCAAGATGGTTTATGGAAGCGAGGAAAGCATTCGGGCCATGAACGGAGAAATCCTGCCTGTTCCCGCTGAAAATCTGATTCCAATAACGGACACGGCCATCGATATCGGGGAAAATGCACGTTTAAAAACGTTCGATTCGCCCGGACACGCCCCCCATCACCTTTGTATTTATGATCCGGAAACCGGATGCCTTTTTGCCGGTGAGGCCTTGGGGCATTACCAACCGGAACGAAATGAGCTCGTGCCGGCCGTGGCTCCCCCAGGATTCAACTATGAGGATTCTCTGGCGACCATAGAAAAAATCAAGAAGCTCGAGCCGCGTACCATTTGTTTCTCCCAGTTTGGATTCAGCCGCGAACCGGAAAAGGTCATTCAAGAAGCTGCCGACCAGCTCCGCATGTACTATGATCTTACCAGGAAAATGTACGAAGACGGCTTCAGTGCCGAGGAGATAATAAGCAGGTTAGCCGAGGGCAGACTGGATATTCAAAGTGATCAGAATATCGCGGCGAGGGGCATGCTGCAGTCTATCGTGCTTGGTTATTATATATATTTTCAGCCGCAAGAAAAAAACGTCTAAGAGAGTACTCCCTGGTCTGACTTTAAGGTCTGAATCAGTAGATGAAAGACAGTCATAGCATGTTAGCCGCCTGTTTTTTCCACCATTGAACTCAGGTACCAGACATGGCCTTCCTATTGAAATATTTTAACTTTTATAATAGTATTAATTACGCCAGGAAACCATCCTCAACAAAAAAATTCGAAAGGAGGCCGCTTAATGTTTAAAAAAATCCTATATCCGATAGATCTTTCTGAAATTTCCGTTGCCGTTATGTCCAAAGTACTTTCGATTGCCGAGAAATACGATTCTGAAATCCATGTAATATATGTGGCTAGAGATATGACATATTTTGCCGAACTGGATGTGCCGCATCCTTCGATATATAGTTTCAGCCAGGACGTAAAGAAGGGCGCTGAACAAAAAATGAAGGCTTTTTGCGAAAAGAATATGCTTTTCCAAGGGGCCTCGTGTGAGGTGTTGATCGGCGACCCTTCCACTGAAATCGTGAATTACGTGGAAGACCACGACATTGATCTGGTAGTCATGGCCACCCAGGGACGGAAGGGCTTGAACCGGCTCGTTTTTGGGAGTGTGGCCGCCCGAGTGGTCCGGAATTGTCCGGTACCGGTGCTGACCATAAAACCGACTCCAAAAGAAGAGTAAATCTTTCTCAATTTTCAATTTCTTGAAAATCCTTCCCAATTCCGCCTGATATCTATGGACAAACCTGTCTAATTTTTTTACAGTAAGATATCGTCTGTCAATTTTTTAGACATTGAATCGCGGCCCGGGGTACAGGATCCCGCCAGATATGCAATTTAAGTCTGTTTTTTCCATTAGTTAAGCCTGATAATCTTCCCTTTAGGTTGTGGTATGATCGTTGCTCAGGTATGCTAGATGCCCTGTTTTTACTGGCATTTACAAGAGCCACGATTACGGGGTTTTCATGACGATAAGAAAATGGAGTCAGGGGATATTTACTGAGAGGTGAATTAGTTGCGTAACCCCGGTCCCAAAACACTCTTTCTTCCGGTGCTAGGTCTGCTGGCGGCCGCGGTCGTACTTTTGGCTTTGCTGACTGTTACGACCTATCTGAACCTGGATCGCGAAGCGAAGCAGGCGGAAAGGATCCTTGCGGCCCGCGGGGCGACAGTCGTTTCCGACCTGGTCGCGGGATTGCGCACGGGATGGAGATTCTGGGATTGGCAGCAGGAGTCCCTCGAGGGGTTGATCCAGGAAATGTCACAGGGTGAGGATGTGGCTTGGATAACTCTGCTGGACGATTTCGGGATCATAGTCGGGCATTCCAATCCCGACCTTACCGGCCAAATCCTGCGGGATTACCATAAGATCGTCAGCCTGCTCAGAACAGACAAGGCGGTGGGCTGGTTTGAAAGCCGGGAGCTTTATTTATCCGGCCGCCGTCTCAGTGCGCGCGAGGGCATGGGCCGCATGGAACGGATGATGAATCCGAACCGGCGGTCGGTGATGCTCCTTCAACCGAGGGTAATCCTGGTGGGGTTGAAAACCGACGTCTACCTTTCCAGTAGAAGCGCCCAGATCAATCGCGCCCTCCTCATGGGCGGTCTGTTTTTTGCCATTGGTCTTGGCGCCATATATCTGATTTTCGTGCTGCAAAATTACCGGACCATCGACAAAACCCTCTCAGATTTAAGCACATATACTAGCGGTATTGTGGACAATATGCCTAATGGTTTAATCTCCCTGGATGGGGACGGCAGGCCGGTGATGATCAACCGGGCCGCCCGTACCATGTTCGGATTCGGGGAGAAAAGCGAGAAGCATCTGAGGAATCATCCGGTTCTTAAGGCACTGGCCAAGGAGTTTCTTAAGGACTTGGACTCCGG
>JAZGHI010000205.1:0-3517 GCA_036480955.1 Candidatus Adiutricales bacterium | reverse complement strand
TTATATCGGAATATCAAATATATGCCTGCGGCAATTTTTTTCGTCCGCCTCGATCTTGAAAAAATACGGGCATTTATTTACCTTCGGTAAAAAATTACCTCATTTCCGGACAGACACTAACTATCTGGATTCAGACTTTGACCAAAATTCCTGAATCGCCCTTCAGGATGAAGTTTCACCGGACAAAGGTCAAGGAAAATCTGAAAAGGCCAACCGGATGCGGCCTAAATCCATCTCAATACCGCAATATTCGCAATTGTAACCATAACTGTTATATTGCCGGATTTTTTCAGGCCAATCTTAAGTCTCAAGATCACTGGGCCGGACCAGCGTTTAAAAGTAGAGTCGAGCCGCCGCCATCCGGGACCCGTGACGGCAGACGTATAATTTCAGGGTTAGGTTGAAAATAGTGCGAGATTGCGGTATGTAAGGTCATCGTCAGGGATTTCTATGAATCATGATTTGCCTTTATGAGGCCTGAAAGGTTTTTAAGATGGAATACGAATTAGTCAAACTTGATATTCAAGATGATATCGCTCTCATCATCTTAAATGATCCGAAGGTTCTGAACGCCATTTCTTCTAAAATGCTGGAAGAAATGAAGCGAGCGATCACCGAAGCAGGTGACCCGGATAATAATGCTCGATGCCTGGTCATAACCGGGGCGGGACGCGGGTTTTGCGCGGGTGCCAATCTGACCGCGCCAAGGCCTGGCACCGATACGGGTGAAGTCCCTCTTGCCGGCCAGGGCTTGGATGAGACCTATAATCCGCTCCTCCTCATGCTGAAAAATTTCAAGGCGCCCATCATTACCGCGGTTAACGGACCCGCGGCCGGTATTGGTATGAGCGTGGCCTTAATGGGTGACATGGTTTTGGCCTCCCGATCGGCCTATTTCCTGCAAGCTTTCCGTCGCATAGGTTTGATCCCTGATGGCGGCTCCACTTACATTCTTCCGCGCATGATCGGTCAGGCCCGGGCCATGGAACTCTCCCTGCTTGGTGAAAGACTGCCCGCGGAAAAGGCGCTCGAATGGGGGTTAATCAACCGTGTTTACGACGACGATCAACTGATGCCCGAGGCTATGAACCTGGCCCGTGAATTAGCCTCGGGACCGACGCTTTCCTTAAGCCTTATTCGGAGGGCCTACTGGGAGAGTTCAGATAACACCTATGAGGAGCAGCTTCATTTAGAGGCCGTCCTGCAGGCAGAGGCCGGCGCTAGTGAAGATGCCCGGGAAGGGGCCGAAGCCTTCCGCCAGAAAAGGCCGCCCCGCTTTAAGGGTAAATAAGGCCCGGCAGAGTGGAAGCTTAACCGGTATGGGTGTCGATCTGGCCCAAAAATTTTTCTCTATTTATCGGCGGGAACCTCGCGTTTTCAGGGCCCCGGGCCGGGTCAACCTCATCGGTGAGCACACCGATTACAACGAGGGTTTCGTCCTGCCTGCGGCCATCGACCGGGAGATACAAATCGCGGCCGCGCCAAGGCATGACCGAAGGCTTCACCTGTCATCTTTGGCCCTTGAGGACGAGGCCGAATTTGATCTCAATGATCAGAATCCCCTACCGCGTAAAAATTGGACGGATTACTGCCGGGGTGTCGTCCATGTCCTCGAAACCGAGGGATACAGACTGCCTGGAGCGGATTTGCTGATTGAGAGTGAAATTCCTCTCGGCGCGGGATTAAGTTCGTCGGCGGCACTCGAAGTGGCCACGGCGCTGACCCTGTTGTCCCTGGCGGATTACACTCTGGAACCTCTCGAACTGGCTAAACTTTGCCAGAAGGCCGAGAACGATTTCGTGGGCACCCGATGTGGAATCATGGATCAGATTTCGGCCTGCTTCGGCCGCTCCGGTCACGCCATGTTAATTGACTGCCGGAGTCTGGAACTAGAATACATTCCTATGGATAAATCAATATTCAGCACGGTGGTGGTAAACACAATGGTCAAACACGAACTGGCCGAATCCGAATACAATCAGCGCCGGGCCGAATGCGAAGCAGGAGTTGAAAAACTGGGTAAAATCTTGCCGGGTATAAAATCCCTAAGAGATGTTTCAACAGATGAGTTCAACGAGGTAATGGAAAAACTCCCGGAAAACATGCGCGCTCGATGCCGGCACGTGATATTCGAAAACGAGCGCACCAGAGCCGCTGCCGAGCGTATGAGCATCGGTGACCTGCCGGGCGTGGGTCAGCTAATGGCTGAATCGCACCGGAGCCTGAGGAATGATTATCGGGTCAGCTGTTCCGAATTGGATCTTCTCGTCGAGTTGGCTGAAGGGATTGAGGGAGTTTACGGGGCGCGCATGACCGGCGGCGGATTTGGCGGTTGTACTGTCAACCTGGTGGCGAGTGAATCAGTGGAAGACTTCCACGCAAATATAGAAGATGGATATTATCGAGCCACCGGTATCAGACCGGAAGTTTACGTCTGCCGGACCAGAGACGGAGCGAGTGAGATCAGGGGGAATATTTAAGTGCCCGCGTTAATTATTCTGGCTGCCGGGATAGGCAGCCGTTACGGCGGCCTCAAGCAAATAGACCCGGTGGGCCCTCACCGGCAGATCATACTGGACTATTCAATCTATGATGCCGTAAACGCGGGATTCGATAAGATCGTTTTTGTCATCCGAAAAGAGATTGAAGTCGAATTTAAAGAATTCATGGGAAGCAGGTACGAAGGCCGGGTGCGTTGCGAATACGTTTTCCAGGAATTAGACAGCTTACCATCGGGATTCAGAGCACCGGCGCAGAGGAAAAAACCGTGGGGGACCGGCCATGCCGTTCTGGTTGCCCGTCCGAAAGTAGACAAGCCCTTTGTAGTGATAAACGCCGACGACTTTTACGGCCGCTCAGCCTATGAGGAAATGGCCCGGTTCCTGGCCAGGGAGAACGTTGAATCTAAAATCCCGAATTACGCCATGGTGGGCTACAGGCTGAAGGATACACTTTCAGAAAGCGGTTCCGTATCTCGGGGAGTCTGCCGGATTGGCTCTGATCAAAACCTATTATCCGTCACGGAACGTATAAAAATCGAAAAAACACCGGTGGGGATTCGGTATCAGGACGAGACCGAAAGATGGCGTCTCTTGACCGGTGAAGAAACAGTGTCCATGAGTATATGGGCTTTTACCACGGAGTTCTTTGGGCAGCTAGAGGGATTGTTCCAGGATTTCCTGGAACATAAACTGGACGATCCGAAGGCCGAATTATTTTTACCCGTGGCGGTCGATAGCCTGATTAGATCTAAAAAGGCCGTGGTGACTGTGCTCGAAAGCAGGGACCGATGGGTCGGTGTTACAAATCCCGCAGATAAACCGCTGGTTACAGCCCACCTTAATAAACTGGTCAAGGCCGGAGTATACCCCGGTAAGCTCTGGCCTTAACTAGTGCCCGTCCGGAAATGGTTATTTTCCCCAATCTCTTTGTTGGACGAAAAAAATTATCCTCGGAATATCAAATATATGCCTGCGGTAATTTTTTTCGTCCGCCTCGATCTTGAAAAAAATTCCTC
>JAZGHI010000204.1:0-5671 GCA_036480955.1 Candidatus Adiutricales bacterium | reverse complement strand
CTTGGAAATTGCTTTTGTATTCGGAACTTACAAACTGGCCGAGGCTTTTTTCGGATCAGGAACGGCGGCTGATGATTTATAAGATAAAGTCCAGGATGCCTGGCTTGCCTTTGCTCATACCGGAAATCCCAGCTGTGACGCGCTCGGGACATGGCCCGCCTATGGTGAACAGAGACGTACCATGCTTCTGGGGAAAGATACAAAAGTTGCGGACGGCCTGTATGAGGAAGAACGGCTGGCGTGGGAATCTGTCCCGGACATAATAACTGGAATATTATAAAATTATAGGCCAACAAGGAGAGTATAAATGAGACAGTTCAATCTTACTCCAGCCATGGGTAAGCGAATAATAGGCTTAGGCATGGCTATCCATCCGGAAATTAAAGCCGTGTTGGAATCCGGGACATTGGTCATTATCGCGGGTACGACCAACGGATACGTTGCTGAAGAGATTCTAAGAAGCTTGGGTCAGGTGGAAGAATTCTCGAGGGACGGCTACCGGCGGGGTACGACCGTGGCCGCAGGGGCCAAGCTCAAACCGGTCGAGTTTCCCGGGGACGTGGTGATACATGACGGCCAATGGCGGAAAGGGGCCACGATTTTTGACGTCGCGGATGATCTAAAGACCGGGGATGTTATTTTAAAAGGAGGCAACGCTTTTGACTCATGGGGCCAGGCTGCTGTTCAAATTGCTAATCCAAATGGAGGAACCATAATGGCGGCCCTCCCCGCGGTGATTGGCCGGAGGGTCCGCTTGATCGTACCCCTTGGCCTGGAAAAACGGGTACTCGAAGATGTTAATACCCTGGCTGAAATTTGTAACGAGCCGGGTGTAAAAGGACCCCGGTTGTTGCCGCTGCCTGGGGAAATTTTCACCGAGATAGACGCCATCGGACTGCTGACCGGAGCCGAGGCCTGCCTTATCGCAGCCGGAGGCGTTTATGGAGCGGAAGGTTCGGCCTGGCTTGGTATTTCCGGAACTGAAGTACAAATTAAAGCCGCGGAAGGCATCATTAAATCGGTAAGTAAGGAACCACCCTGTGAGGTATAATTGAGATGTTTATCTCAAGCCAAATTAATCTGTGCTTCATAAAAAACCGGTGACGGTTTCCCGTATTGATATCCTCGGTATATGATATAAAGGTCACCCTTGTATAGTTTCCGTCAGAAAAACATGAGGGAGGGGAAGAGATGACCGATACGAAAACAGATACCAGGCAATTCCCATCCGCGATGGTGAACATTACCAACAGGTGCACTCTGCAGTGCGAGCATTGTTTCGTCTTTCGCGACAGCAACCCGAACGATCCAAAATGCGAAATGGACACGCCTACTATGCTGGAAAAATTGAAAGAGCGGAAGGAGAGGCACGGTCTGAGAAGTATGCTTTGGATGGGCGGCGAACCGCTATTAAGGCCTGATGTACTGGCTGCGGGTGTAATGCTGTTTGAAAGCAACACCATTACGACCAACGGAACTCTGGATTTGATTGATTTCCCCAATACCGGTTATGTGGTTTCTATTGACGGTCCACCGGAGGTAAACGACCGTATAAGAGGAAAAGGGTCTTTTAAGAAAGTGATTAATACATTGAGCCGGCTGCCGGAGGCTTTTGCGAACAGGGTCATGTGCCAATGCGTGGTGACCAAAAAAAACGAGGATCAGCTCGAGGCTTTAATCGGATATTTGCGTCCCTTGCCGGTTGAAGGTCTGACATTCTCATTTTACGTGCCGCGAAAAGACGATAAATCAGATTTAACCTGGGGCAGTCTCAAACGGCGGGACAAAGCCGTCCGGGAAGTAATGAGGATAAAGAAAGAGCACCCTGATTTTATCAGAAACCACGGCCGGAGCCTCGACCTACTAATGTCGGAGAAGGCCAAAACCGTTACCGATAATTGTCCCTCAAAGAAATTGGTGCTTCCGCTTTACCTGGAAGGCCAGAATTTTGTCTCGCCTTTTTGCTGTTATGGCAACGACGTGGACTGTGACCTCTGCGGAGCCTGGGTTGTATTCCATCTTGCGGCTAATATGGAGAGAACACAAACGAACCAAGTTTGATGATATCTAATAAGGGAGTTTCGCCTAAATAATCCACATGGAAATATCAATGAAGGTCTACGATTTTCATAAAGTAGGCACCTTCACAAAACGGATTCGAAGCACTCTCTCCATTTTAGAAATCTAACGATTTCGCTTTAGCCACTACTTATTTACCGAATTACCCCAAGATGTTGCTGGTCGGAAGCGGATCACTGTCTTTTCCTGGATTTGTATTTCTTCTCCAGTTTGAGGATTCCTGCCTTTCCTGGCTTTTCTCACTTTTGTGTCAAAGCTGCCAAAATCGGCCAACGCGACCTTTTCATCATTCGCTACCGCTTCTTTAATACTTGAAAGAACGCAGTTCACCACAGCTTCGGCCTCTTTCTTGGAATTTACAACCTTGGCTACCTCATTCACCAAATCACTTTTGTTCATACTTTCTCCTTTCCTGCACTTCTGTAAGTTGGTCTGGACTTAGGGATTTTATCATGCTGTTAGATTATAACAACTAGAATCATTGCCTAGGGTATGCTCTTTTTTTTCATTATACCACGTTTTTACGCATCAACTGGGCTGCTGTTTCTTGTGAGGGGCCATTACCTTCGACCTCCCAAAGACCGGTCTTACGATTTTCGAGAATGATATCGTAAGCATAAGATAGCCAGATCGTTTGGGAATGTCAACTTGAATAGTTATGTGAGGTCAGAGTTGAAACCTGAGAAACACACTGCCCCCCCTGGTCTTTTCAGCTCCAGAACATGGAGGCAGGCAAAGACAGACATCCGCTTGACCGAATGCGACGTGACGGCGTAGAATGAGCACTAACTAGATAAATCGTTCTGATCGCAGGTGTGTTAATGAATTAAGCCAGTGAGACCGTGTTTCAGAGTCTGGAATTTGAACGGTACAAATCGGGCTTCGTTACCGGAAGTGAATATTTAAAAACCGTACGGCAGCCATGGCTTGAACCAAAGTGTATTAAATTCAGTATGGGAGAAGGATTATGAATCTAGCTAAATTCCCGAGAAGGCATTATACGGCAGGTCAAACACCTATCGAAAAATTACCCAGGTTTTCAGAGGCTCTCGGCGGTCCGAATATCTATGCGAAACGGGATGATCTCCTTGGACTTGCGGCTGGAGGAAACAAGACACGGAAGCTCGAGTTTCTGGTTGCCGATGCTTTAGCCGCTGGCGCCGATACACTGATTACCTGCGGAGCCATTCAGTCCAATCACTGCCGGCTCACACTGGCCGCCGCGGTGAAAGAAGGAATGAAATGCAGATTAGTGTTGGAGGAACGTGTGGCCGGTACCTATAATCCAGAGGCGAGTGGCAATAATTTTCTATACAAACTTCTTGGGGTGGAAGAAATAAGGGTTGTGCCCTCCGGTTCAGACATGAACATGGAAATGCAAAATATGGCCGAAGACGTAAACTCTCAGGGAAGAAAAGCTTATATCATCCCTGGTGGGGGATCGAATGCAATCGGCGCGACCGGATACACGGCCTGCGCTCAGGAGATACTCGAACAGACATTCGAACTGGGTCTCGATCTAGACTATGTGGTCTGCGCCAGCGGCAGCGCGGGAACCCAGGCGGGACTCGTGGTCGGATTGTACGGTTGTAACGCCAATATCCCTGTTCTCGGTATCAATGTGAGCCGTGAAAAAGAGGAGCAGGAAGAGATTGTCCACAACCTTGTAGTTGAAACCGCATCGCGCGTGGGCATCGGTGCTGAGGTCCCTCGTGAAGCGGTAACATGTTTCGGCGACTACGTGGGACCCGGCTATTCACTCCCTACACCGGAAATGGCGCATGCTGTCCGGCTCCTGGCCCGAACGGAAAGCATCTTGTTAGATCCTGTCTACACGGGGAAGACTATGGCTGGTTTAATCGACCTGGTAAAGAAAGACTACTTTAACCAGAACGGCAATATTTTATTCGTGCACACCGGCGGGTCTCCCGCGCTGTATGTGTATCGGGACTATATTCTTAATAATTAAGGCAAGGTCCTCTTTTAATATTTTTTCGAGTCTCAGGCAGCCGGATGACAGGAAGGTATTCCGTTGAGAAATAGAGTGGTGGGAGTCATAGGGGGGATGGGGCCCGAAGCGACCGTGGATTTTATGAAGCGGGTCATCATGGCCACCAACGCTGAGGATGACTCGGACCACATCAGGATGATAGTGGACAATAATCCCCAGGTGCCGTCACGGATAAAGGCCATTGTTGAAGGAACGGGTGAGAGTCCTGCTTCTCACTTGGCGGAAATGGCTCAAAGTCTGGTATCTCATGGGGCCGACTTTCTGGTCATGCCCTGCAATACAGCCCATTATTACCATAATGAAATCTCCGCCGCGGTCAACGTTCCCGTGATGAACATGATTAACCTGACTGTGGAAGCGATTATGAAGGAAAATCCCGGAATCAGGATTGTGGGATTACTGGCCTCAGACGCGGTACTAAAGATGAAATTGTACCATAAATCTTTCGAAGCAGAAGACGTTAAACTGATACATCCTGCGCCGGAACGGCAACAAAATTTAATGAAATCTATTCGGCAAATAAAAAAAGGTAAATATGGTACGTACGAACAAGAAGTTCTTCAGTCAGCGGCGGCTAGTCTGGAAAAGAGTGGGGCGGAAGCGCTGATAATCGGATGCACAGAGCTTTCTGTCATCTGGAATGATTCAGCCGGCAAAACAATTGCTTTTAATTCTTCTCAGGTTCTGGCGGAGGCCACTGTTAAGGCCGCGAAACACATGAACGCAAAAATGGCCTGAAGGGAAAAGGCCTGGCTGGAGGAACAGTCGCGCCAAGCTTAAAAATTGAGGCCATCATGACAGCTATTCAGATCGTTTTAATGAAGGTCTTGACTCGAGCCAGATGCAGGAAACCCGACTCTATTCAGCCGGGATTTTTCTTGCGCGCTAGTCTAATCTGCTCTATTATTTTATCTAGTTTTACTTATTCATGGAGTGAATAGTTATAATAATCTCCCTGATGATATAATGGCGGCTTTATAATCCGGTGATGGTAAAGCGGGACAAATCTTGAGTTAACAGGAGAGGGTTTAAATGTTCAGAGAACAACAATGTACGGTCTGCGGGGAGTGCCTTACGTGGTGCCAGTATATAGAGGTCGAGGCGGCGGAAGTTTCAGGTGAATTTCAAAAACTGATAGACGGGGAATCATCACGAGTGGTATCCGAGTGCGTCTCGTGCATGGGCTGTGATGAGATGTGCCCGGAAAAAGCCAATCCTTTCTCTCTTATTATCAAGAGACAGGAAGAGCAGAACGAGGTGGCCCGCTTCGAACAGGCCAAGACCAGAATGGAGGGTTCATACAAAGCCCCTTCTGAGATTCAAAAAGGTGTTGAAGGAGGGCCGGTTATCGATATCTGCACTGTCTATCCCATGACCCACTGGCTTTTCGACGGCGCTCTCTTCGAGGGGGCCACTTTTCTCAAAGGTGGGGACTATTACTGCGGGATCGGGTTCTACCATATCGGCCTGGCCAGTCCGGTTGAGGACAAGGCCGCCTCAGTGGTGGAAAACGTGGCCAAAGCCGGGGCCGAGGAGGTAATTTGTTACCATGACGATTGCTACACCCTGTTCAAGGTAGTC
>JAZGHI010000203.1:0-2573 GCA_036480955.1 Candidatus Adiutricales bacterium | reverse complement strand
CGCCTCACCCACTCTTCCCGGCGGTAAGGCGGAAAACTGGCGTAGGCCTTCAGGCTGTCTCTTACCCTGCCGCCCAAAAGCAGGGCCACCGGTACTCCGAGCCTCTTGCCCAAAAGATCCCAGAGGGCCAGGTCGATGCCGCTCAACCCACACATGAGAATGCCTTCGGTCCCGTATCTGTAACCATACTTATACATCTTCTGCCAGATGTGCTCGATTCTGGTCGAATCCTCGCCGATAATCTGAGGGGCCAGGGCATCGTTAATGGCGCTGGCCACTGGTTCAATAGGCAGTCCATACCAGGCCTCACCGGTTCCGGTCAGCCCGTCTTCAGTGGTTATGCGGACAAATAATTGCGATAAAAACTCGTCCGTAAACGGCAGTGTCTCAACTTTCTCGATTTTCATCTTAGAATCGCTCCACAGTTAAACGGGTGTTTAAACAACCATCATCCATACCAATAACTAACACAGGACCGCAAGTTCGGGGAATAGAAAAAATTAAATTTCAGGAAGTTTTGACTAGTTATTGATTTAGGCCTGCGGCTCGATTGCTACTTGAAAATCGGGCTGCATGGACAGGGCTTTTGGCAAGGCCGTCTTAGCCTGGTCTAACTCTTTAGGTGCCTTAGCATAATCTCCGGCCCTCATAAAAACCTGCGCCAACTGCACCTGCACATCAATCACCGGGGGAACCAGTTTGTTGGTCATAATTTCAAAGATCTTCTCTGGCAGGGTGTCCGGTAAAAAAGGAATATCCTGAAATCCCTGGTCATCTGCCCACCGGCACGATAACCATAACTCTTTTTTTATGAAAATTCTGCAATCTGATCCTGTTTCTTAATTTTCTTCCTTGGTAGCCTAGTTAGAATTGTATATTTTCCAGTTTATGTAATCCTTTTGTACATTATTTGTATTTTTTCTTGACAAATGTATTTCGGTGTGTTAATTTTACTTCAAAATACGGCGAGAGGTAAAAAAAATGGATGAAAATGAAAAGAAAAATTCCGCAGCCTCGTTAAATGAGGACCGGGAAAAAGACGATACCTACCGGCTCACCCTGGAAGGTAAGGGTCTTTCCATCGAGAAAGAGGTGCCCGAGATAATGGCCCGGCAGATTGTCAGCCTGGTCCTTGGCGGGCCCTCCCCCCGCAAAAATGAGCCTTACGAGGAACCGGATGATTATGATGAACGGGCCGGCAAAGACTTTTTCAGGGGGACATCATCAAGAGAAGGTCTTGGGCAGGAACTTAAGGATTATCTTCGAGAGGTTCGGGATGAAGTCGCTCAAAATCTGAAAGATGTCAAAAGCGATGTCGAACGTGACATTCGCGAATTCCGGGAGGGTGCGGCCCGGGACATTTTCAACATGGGTCTTGATGAGATACTTTCCGGGGGAAAGAGGCCCCGGCCACAGAGGCGGGCTTCCCGCGCATATTACGATGATGAGCCCTCCTATTCTTCACCGCCCTTGTCCATACGGAAATACCTGCGGGAAAGTGGAGCCCAGAGAAACCCGGACAAGATCGTGGTCATTGGCGCCTTTTTGCGCGACCATCTTGGCTGGGAGAGCTTTTCACGCCACGATGTCCGGTCACAACTCAGAAATTCCGGGGCCAGGGTCCCCAGAAATCTGACCCGTGATTTTAAATGGGCCATGTCCATTGGCTGGATTGCCGAGGACCCGGACACCCGGGGCTGGTACCGGGTGACAGAGTTCGGACAGGAGGCCCTTGACAGCAAATTCTCTCCTGACATGAGAAAAGCCACCAAGCTTGACACCACGGAGCCGCCGGAACAGGAGACGGAACCGGTGGGAGAAGACAGGCCGGAGAAAGAGGAGACCGTGCCTGAATTTTCCGAGGAGGATAAGTCATGAATGAGAATACTGATTTTAACGATGAATACGAGGACGAATACAACGGCGAGGAACTGGTCCTGGAAAAACGTACTGTGGACCCCTTCCACAGTGTGAGCATGTCGGGTATCGGAACCCTGTATATCACCCAGACTGATTCAACCGGACTGGCCGTCGAGGCCCATGCTGACATCCTCCCCAAAATTCGCACCTCCGTGGAAAACGGCCGGCTCAAGATAAGATTAAAAGCGTTTAATTTTCTTACAAATCCGGGCCGTATAAATGTTTACGCCAACATGATTGAGGTAAGACGTTTGGGCTTAAGCGGCGCGACCAAAATCATCGGCCGAACCAACATTTCAGCGGACCAGCTCAAAATCAGTACCTCGGGAGCCACCAGCTTTGACCTGGAGGTGAAAGTAAAAGAGCTCAAGACGTCATTGTCCGGGTCGAGCAACGGCCATCTGTACGGCGCGGCCATAAACCACGATCTTCGCCTGAGCGGGGCCACCAAGGTGAGCGGTTTTGAGCTCGGCACCAAAAAGACCGACGTCCGGGCCAGTGGAGCAGCTCTCATCGAAATCTTTGCCGACTCGGATTTGAACTGCAGGTTGAGCGGTGCGGCCAAGGTCCGCTTGCGGGGAGACCCGAAAATATCCTCGCTCAAAACCTCCGGCGCCGCTAAACTGGAAAGAACTCCCTAGTGTCATGTCAAC
>JAZGHI010000202.1:0-3692 GCA_036480955.1 Candidatus Adiutricales bacterium | reverse complement strand
CCGGTGGACGCCTGGGTACCAATAGGTCATGGCAGAGGTCACTAAAACCAGGTCGGGTTTGAGTTCAATGGCAAGTGCCTTTAAAAAAGCCTCCTCCGAAAGCCCGTAGCGGGCGAATCGCCGGGGTGTGCTCTTCAGTACTTCAGGAGTGGGCATTACCTCCCGGCGCCAGTGCCCGGTTCCTCTAATCCCGCCCGCCCGCGCTCCATGACCGGAAGCATCCGGATGCAGGCGGTCCATGCAATCCACCAGGCGAACGTCATAACCGTATTTTTGAAGAAAAGCACCCAGATAGAGCAGGCCAAGGGGTTTGGCCCAAAGATCAAATGCGGCAAAGTCGTATATCCAGGGATTAATCAGGAGAACTCGAGGGCGCGTGACCATTTAGACACCCGAGAAAAGACGGCTTAAACACCCGCCGGCTTAAGATTAAATTTTAAATATTGTGTGCCTGGCCGAGTATGAGTTAATCCTGGCCGGCAGCCGCCTTCTCTACCCGGATACCCAATTCCAGCAGCTGCTGACGATCGACAGCATTCGGAGCACCGGTCATAAGGCAGGTTACCTTCTGGGTCTTGGGAAAGGCGATCACGTCCCGGATATTCTTTGTCCCGGCCATGATCATGATAAGCCGGTCGAATCCCGGAGCTATACCGCCGTGGGGCGGAGCCCCGTACTTCAGGGCTTCCAGCAGAAAACCGAACTTTTGAGAGACTTCCTCTTTACCAATACCCAGACACCTAAAAATCTTTTCCTGGATATCCATCCGGTGATTACGGATACTGCCGCCTCCTACCTCATGGCCGTTTAAGACCAGGTCGTAGGCCCGTGCCCGGATCCCGCCCGGATCCGTTTCCAGTTTGTCCAGGTCCTCATCAAGCGGGGCGGTGAACGGGTGGTGTACGGCCACGTAACGTTTTTCTTCCGGGCTGTATTCCAAGAGAGGGAAATGGGTGACCCAGAGCAGGTTGAATTCTGATTCATCCGCCAGATTAAGATCCCGGCCCAGTCTGGCCCTAAGCTGCCCCAGGACCTCGTTTACAATCTTGGATTGGTCCGCGCTGAAAAAAAGAAGGTCCCCGGGTTCCGCGTCAAGAGCTTGTGCCAGGCCCGCCTTCTCATCGTCACTGAGAAACTTGGCAATAGGTGATTGCCAACCATCCGGGTTGATTTTAACCCAGGCCAGACCTTTGGCGCCATAAATTTTGACGAAATCAGTCAGATCGTCCAGTTCCTTACGGGAAAAACCGCTCGCTCCCTTGGCGTTTATGGCCTTGACCCTGCCGCCGGTCGCGGCCGTGTCGGCAAATAGTTTGAATTCCGCCCCGGCAACTATATCGGTCACGTCGACCAATTCCATACCGAATCGAAGGTCGGGCTTATCAGATCCGTACCGGTTCATGGCTTCTGAATAGGTCAATCGTGGAAATGGTATCCGAATATCTGTGTCCAGGAGTTCCTTGAAGAGTGTGACCATCAAATTTTCCATGACCCGGTAGATGTCCTCCTCGTCAATAAAGGACATCTCCAGGTCTATCTGGGTGAATTCGGTCTGGCGGTCGGCCCTCAAGTCCTCGTCCCGATAGCACTTTACAATCTGAAAATAACGGTCAAAACCTGAGATCATCAAAAGCTGTTTAAATAGCTGAGGTGACTGGGGCAGGGCGAAAAAGAGACCGGGATTGGTTCTGGAAGGGACGAGATAGTCCCGCGCGCCCTCGGGGGTGGACTTGGTTAGGACCGGGGTTTCTACCTCGATAAAACCCTCGTCGCTTAAATGCCGGCGGACCACTTGGTAGGCCTGGTGTCTGAGCATGAAATTCCGCTGGATATTGGGGCGTCTCAAATCCAGGTATCTGTATTTAAGCCGGAGGGTTTCGGAGACGTCGATACCGTCTTCAATCATAAAAGGAGGGGTTTCGGAAGAATTAAGCACCCGCAGGTGGTTGATAAACACCTCGATCCGGCCGGTATCGAGTTTCTCATTTATCATGTCGTCCGGTCTGGGCCTGACACGGCCCTTGACCGCCAGTACGTATTCACCGCGCACGGCGTGAGAACGCTGATGCGTTTCCGGATCTTCCTGGGGATTAAAGACGACCTGAATCAGACCGGTCCTGTCTCTTAAGTCTATGAAAACCAGACCCCCGTGGTCCCGGCGGCGCTGGACCCAGCCCATCAGCACCACCTCTGTACCCACGTCCGCCTCACTCAATTCGGCGCAATAGTGGGTTCGTTTCAATTCACCCATTGATTCGATCAAACCTTATCTCCTTCCAGCCTTTTTATAATCTCGGTCACGGCCTCACTTAGAGACACCTCTTCTTGTGTACCTGTGCTCATATTCCGGAGTATACCCTCACCCCGGCTCATTTCTTCCGGTCCCAGAATGAGAACCCATTCGGCCCCCAGCTTTCCGGCTCTTTTCATCCGGCTCTTCAGGCTGGCCGGTGTGTATTCCATCTCCACCCAGAATCCTCTGCCCCTGATATCGTTGGCGAGTCTGAAGGCCAGCTCCTGAGCCGTCTCGTCGAGTGAGGCCATGAAGAGGTCAGGCCCTTCTGATTCTAAATCCTGGTCCTCGGAAAGGAGCATTATCAGCCGTTCAAGGCCCATGGCAAACCCGATACCCGCTATGTCCGGTCCGCCCAGACTCTTGACCAGATTATCGTAACGTCCTCCACCACCTACGGCATTCTGTGCCCCCAGTTTACCGGTCTGGGCCTCGAAAACGGTCCGGGTGTAATAATCCAATCCTCGAACCAGTCTGGGAGTGACTACAAACGGGACGCTCACTGATGTAAGCGCTTTCTGAACCGAATCGAAATGCTCCTGGCACTCAGGGCAAAGCCCGTCCAGCATGAGCGGCGCTTCTTGAACCGTTTCCGCGCAGCCTTTGGATTTGCAGTCCAGTACCCTCAGGGGATTTGTACGGTACCGGCGCTGGCAGTCCGGACACAGTGTCTCCAGCCGGTCTTTGATAAAGTTCTGAAGCCTCTGATTATAGGCCGGCCGGCATTTAGAACAGCCGAGACTGTTGATATGAGTCTCCACGTCTTTCAGGCCCACCTCTTCTAAAATCCTGGTCCAGAGAATTATCATCTCCGCGTCAATATACGGATGGGCCACATTATAGGCCTCCACGTTCAGTTGGTAAAACTGGCGCTGCCGGCCTTTTTGAGGACGCTCGTAGCGAAAAATTGGGCCGGTACAGTAAAATTTGACGGGCCGGCCATCGGCCGTCAGATTATGTTCAATCAAAGCCCGGACCACCCCGGCCGTGACTTCCGGCCTGAGGGTTAATGATTCACCGCGCCGGTCGGAGAAAGAGTACATCTCTTTTTCGACAATATCTGTGTCTTGTCCTATGGAGCGGGCGAACAGTTCGGTCCTTTCCAAGATGGGAACGCGCAGTTCTTTATAACCGAAATTATCAAGTATCCGTGCAGCAGTCTCCTCTACCTTTTGCCACCAACCTATCTCTTCGGGTAGAATGTCTTTGAATCCTCTGATCGCTTTAATGCTCATTGCCTTCAATCCTCACCATCCGGGAATTTCTCCCGGCTGTTCGAAAATAACCTTTCTCCCGAATATTATCCATATATTTTGTCCATCGGAATCAAAGGCCGCGCCAGGGAGTGAGGGGAGGTCGAGTATGGAGTGTAATTCTGTCCTTCCCGTCAGACCTGACC
>JAZGHI010000201.1:0-7735 GCA_036480955.1 Candidatus Adiutricales bacterium | reverse complement strand
GCTATGCTCGGTAGAATTTATGTAACTTATTTGTTAAAGATAACATCTTGTGTTAAGGCGGTTTCTATCAGTTAGCTTTGACATTAGGTTTGATCAACTGAACGTAGTGAGACTTAAGGTGGCTGATGAAGCGGTAAAATCGTTACGAAACCTGTTTCTGGCAAGTCTGCCCATTGTGCTGGTATGGTTGATTTCTTGGCCGTCAGCCGAAATCGATGCTGATGTTTTGGTGACGCTTCAGAAGACAGTGGAGGAACTACGCGGCGCTGGTCTTGATATAGACGAGGAAGCTCAAAAGGGCTTCTTTTCGGTCTGATTTTCGAAACGCTTTTTTAACTTGCTTTAAATCTTTTACGGCTTCAGTAAAAGCTCAAAACCGTCAAATGGCATTTAGATATACTCAATATCCATAATTAATGAACTTTTTCAGGGACGACTAATTAATAAATCTCTTCTGAAATAAAGAAGAAAGATATAAGGCCCGTCTGACGGGCCTTTTTTCAATCCGGAACAGCCATCCGGCCGGAACATGTTTTCCGCCCTCTCCGTTCTCCCCAGGCCCTTTTTGAGTTCTAATTCTCGTGATAAAACTGGCTCACTGTTTTTATCCTGTTCCGGCCTTCCTTTTGGGCTTCAGAAAGGATCTTTTTTACTTCCGCAATCACCCGGTCCGGTTCCAAAACCCAGTCCGGGACCAGGCTGCCCAAACCCAGTGTAATCGTTACCTGGGAGCTTATTTCTGATTCCGAGTGGGGTATATTCAGCTCAGCCACTTTCTCAAGCATGTCTTTGGCTACTGCGGTTCCGCCTTCAAGATCAGTGTTGGGTAAAATGGCCGCAAACATGTCCTTTTCATACCTGGATAAAGAATCGCCCGGTCTTTTCGCAGCCGCCTTCAAAGCATTGGCAATCTTATTCAGGCAATTATCACCCTTCTCGGACCCATAGGTCTCGTTGAATTTTTGAAAAAAGTCTATATCCATTAATATGAGTGTAATGGGGCTGGCCTCACGCGTGCCGCGCATCCATTCCTGGACCAGCAATCCGTCAAAAAAACGCCGATTATAAACACCGGTGATCTCATCTAAAAAAGAAAGGATTTCGAATTTCTGTTTTATTTCCTCGTACTCCGCTGTAATTTTTCGGAGGGCGGTTTCACGCTCTTTACGCGATTCTATCTCCCTGCCCAGCCGTAAGAGCATCGAGACCCTGGTATACAGTTCCGCATCATTCACCGGCTTTATTACATAATCATCCGCTCCTGTACCAAGTCCGGTTTTGAGGGCTTCGGCTTGATCTGATTCAGTCAAAAGGAGGATCGGCACATCCTGGAGATGGTCCGCGCTTCGGATGCGGCTTACCGCCTCACCCATATCAGGCATGGGGAGACTGAATAATATCAGGTCCACTTTTTCAACTTCAGCGGAAGAACCCTCCAAACCCAGCAAACGGTAAGCTTGATTGGACGAATCCGTTGAAATCACTTCCGGCAAATCGCGGTCTTTTAACAGCCGCTCGAGTTCCAGACGTTCATCTTCAAGTGAAGCGATTACTATAATACTCATCGGTTCCCCTTCATTTTTCACTCTCCGTTATAAAACCTTTAACTCAGAGCGGAGTATATTAGTTGAAATTTGAAATTCAGAGACAAGTTCAGCCATTTTACTCATATGAAAACGAAAAGTAAAGAACCCAACCCAAGTTATCCTCACCACATTCTCAGATCAGGGTAAAGGCTATTCTCCCGTATCAGATCAAACCTTTTTCCTTGACCCTCGGATATTCGTCCTCTATACCCCCTATATATGGTTGAAACCCGGTACTTGAGGCACTTTACTAAAAAACCATAGACATTTCTATGAATGCTAACAAGAATTGGATACTGATCGCCCTGGCCGTCGTGGCGGTCTCGGTCCTCATCCTCTCAGCCAGTATACCCGGTCTGGAACTGAAACCCGGCCATCGGGTGATCATGAGCAGAGACCGGGTCCCGGAAGATACAGGTCTTGAAAAAAACGGCTCGGAGCAACCACTCGACCAGATTCTGAACGCCGCGTTACGGGCCACTTTTTTCGTCCTGGGAATAGCCATCCCACTCCTGCTAATCTATGGCCTCCGTTACCCTGACATTCGGAGAAGATACCTTCGGGTTCTGGTCTTTGGTGTCATTATTTTTACAATCGCCAATTACCTTAAAGAGCGAAAATTTTCAATTAAAATACCTACCGGAGACTTCGGATTCAAAGTGGGAGAAAAATTTTCAACCACAGCGGAAGAGTACATACCTGACCCGCCGCAATGGTTGGTTCTCATTACCAGCTTACTTTTGAGTGCCCTTGTTTTAGGGATTGGCGTCTATCTCTGGAGGCGACTGCGGAATCTGTCCAGCCCCCTCGAACAAGTGGCACAGGAAGCCCAGAAAACTATTGATGAAATACGCTCGGGCGCTGACTTAAAAGAAGGCGTAATCAGATGTTATTACGAAATGGCGCGGGTATTAAGTGAAGAGCGGGGTATAAAACGGCGGCAGGCCATGACTACCAGGGAATTCGAAAAGCAGCTGGAGGAGGCGGGACTTACCAGCGGCCACGTATCACGGCTTACCAGATTATTCGAACAAGTACGCTACGGCTCTAAACACCTGGGAGACAGGGAAGAACGCGAGGCTCTGGATTGTCTCACAGCCATCGTTGAGGCCAGCAAGGAATCTTCATGAGAAGATACCGGGTTTCCATAGTATCGGCGGCCGTCGTCATCTTCATGGCCTTGTTCATGAGGGATTTCGTCAGGGAAGGAATTATAATTCCTTTTTTCAGGTTGGCCAGATTTTTTCAAAGCTTTCCCCAGGAGGTTCTTTGGTTCTTTTTCCTGGGCCTAGTAGTTTATGTGGCCGCGAAGTCCCAAAAGAATTGGGAAATACAAAAGAGAAAAAATAAAAAGGCTAAAACTGAACAACTGGGACGGATTGAAAACCTGGCCATCCTGATAAAGCAGGCACGCCAGGGAACATATACCAGGGAACGACTGGCTCGGCATCTGGGGGAATTGACCCTTCAAACTTTAGCCTATCAGGAAAGGCACAGTTTAGACGTTATGAAGGCTCGTCTAAGGAGAGGGAATTTAAACGTTCCACCCGATATCATGAGCTATCTTCAGGCTGGTTTGTCCTGGGAGCACGCTTTTCATCAAAGGAAGGGAAGATGGCCTTTCCGCAAGCAGATTCTATCTTCACCACTTGACCTGGATCCGCTTAAGGTTGTTGAATTTATCGAAAGTTTACTGGAGGTTTCAAGTGATGCTAAGGCCCGAGGAAGTACATGAATTATCGTCCAAAATTATAACGGAAGTCGAGCGGGCTATTGTGGGCAAGAGAGCGGCTTTGCAAAAAATCATGGCCGCTGTGCTGGCCGGAGGCCATATACTGATCGAGGACTATCCCGGATTGGCCAAAACCCTTATCGCCAGGTGTTTTGCCACGGTTCTGGGTTTAGAATTTAAAAGGATCCAATTCACTCCCGATCTTCTGCCCGGCGACATCACCGGCGGATACATATATGACCGGAATCTCAACCGGTTTGAACTGCGTAAAGGTCCGATATTCGCCAACATCATTTTGGCCGATGAGATTAATCGGGCCTCACCAAAGACGCAATCAGCCCTGCTCGAAGCCATGCAGGAAGGCCAGGTGACACTCGAGGGAGAGACAATGAAACTCCCCGAGCCGTTTATCGTCATCGCCACTCAGAATCCAATTGAATATGAAGGCACTTTCCCTTTGCCCGAGGCTCAGTTGGATCGATTCATTATGAAACTGGATATTGGCTATCCGTCCCTTGAAGAGGAGCAGGAAATTTTAAGCCGACGCAAACAGAGACAGCAGGACGAGGTAGAACTGAACCTGGTGACCGGCCGGGAACAGATCCTGGAAATGAAGCGTGCCGTAGAAGATATATATATTAACCCGGACATCGAACGATACATCGTGGAGCTGGTTAATGAGACCCGGCACGATTCACGGGTCGGCGTAGGCTCAAGCCCGAGGGGATCTTTGGCCCTTCTGAAATTGTCTCTGGCCCAAGCGGCCATGGACGGCCGCGATTATGTCTTGCCTGATGACGTGAAGGCCTTCACCGGCCCGGCTCTCGTCCACCGCCTGATCCTCGTGCCCGATCTCTGGATGAAGGGAGGCGCGGCCGGCGACGTCATAAACAGTGTTCTGGAAACGGTTTCAGTACCGGTCCTAGACGGGGTTTGATGAAAAATCGTGTTTCTCTCATAGGCGCTTTAGTCTTTTTTTTACTGATCCTGGGCTTGGCCTTCCGCCACGGGGACGTTTTAGCCTTGGTCATGCCTCTGCTCGTTATCCTTAGCGCCGGCATTTATTTCGGACCGGAACGGCTCAACCTCAGGGTGGAAAGAACTCTGAGTGGCGACCGGGTGACTACCGGTTCGCCGGTTAAGGTTAAGTTGACCATAACCAACCAGGGATCGGACCTGGAGGAAGTATTACTCCGAGATATGGTCTCCATGCCCCTCGAATTGATCGATGGCGCGGACAGTATTTTGTTCTCGCTCAAAGCCGGGGAAACGTTTGAATGGGAATATAACATACTCTCGCACCGGGGGTATTACTGGTTCCGGGGTGTGGAAGCCCGGGCCGGCGATCACTCGGGCCTTTTTAGACGCCAAGAGATTTATGAGGCCGAGGGGCGGGTTTTGGCTCTTCCTCAAGCCTCTAAGCTCGGCCGGGTACCGATTCGGCCACAGCGGACGAAAGTCTATTCTGGCTCGATACCGGCTCGAATTGGGGGCCAGGGTATTGATTTTTTCGGTGTTCGAGAACACCAGCCAGGTGATTCTCCCCGATTAATAAACTGGAAGGTCACGGCCCGTCATCCGAGAACCCTCTTCTCTAACGAATTCGAGCAGGAACGAATCGCTGATGTGGGACTGATCCTGGACTCGCGGCACAGGAGTAATCTCAAGTTGGAGAAGGAATCGCTTTTCGAATATGTCATCCTGGCCGCGGCCTCTCTTTCCGGGGAATTATTGGACAACGGTCATCGCGTGGGTATGCTCGTTTACGGCCGGGTCATGGAATGGACCTTTCCGGGCTACGGAAAGGTTCAGAAAGAAAAAATATTAAGGGCACTCTCCCGTACCGAACCTGGCGGCAGCAAGGTCTTTGACCGCCTGGACCGGCTCCCCACCCGCCTTTTCCCGGCCCAGTCTCAGCTTATCTTTATAACCCCCCTGCTCAGGGACGACATCCCGACGCTTCTGACTCTCAGAGCTCATGGATATCAGGTTCTAGTGGTCAGCCCGGATCCCATCACTTTTGAAACAAATGTGTTGAATCCTGATCCGGATATGAGGCTGGCGCTTCGGGTAGCGCTTTTGGACAGGGACCTCATGTTTCGGGAACTGCAACAGGCTGGGGTTCAGGTTATTGATTGGGACGTGAGCATCCCCTTTAATAATGTAGTTCATGCCTCTCTAAGCCGTCTGCCCATGTGGCGTCGATTCTCAAGGGTGTCCTGATGATCCTTTCCCGGAGAATCACACTTTTCTGCACCATACTGGCCTCAGGCGTCTTGGTTGCCGGTTACGCCCGGGAGGGTTTCTGGTTTCCCATGATTCTTGTATTTCTCACCGGATTAATCTGGCTGGCCAAGCAGTGGGATTGGCTGCCGTGGAAAATTATCGGCTCTATCGGGCTGGCCGTCTTCACCATCGCCGCGATAGTGTTGGCGTTTGTAGGTTTTCCGGCCATTCTGATTCTACTATCCCTGATCCTGACTCTAATTGCCTGGGACCTGGATGACTTCCTCAGCAGGACCATGGAAGCGGGGTATGTTGAAAACGCGACTGAACTCGAGCGCCTGCATCTAAAAAGAATAGCAATTACAAGTGGTCTGGGCCTTATCCTTGGCGGAACGGCTCTGGAGGTGAAAATCGATCTGGCTTTTGGCTGGATCCTTCTTTTAATGTTGGTGATAATCATTTTATTAAACCGCTTGATGGCCGCCCTTACCGGAAACAGTAAATGATGAATAACTTACAGGAAACTCATATATAAGATGTATGGTCAGGGGAAGAAAAAAGCATATCCAGCAGGCCTCACATATTCTGTAACAAAATAAGATAGTCACGGTTCACACGCCCTGCCCGGGAAAAATCAACTCGGAAGAACGCCTATAAACTGCCGGACCGCTGCCCAGTCATTTTTGGCAAAAATTCAGTCTCAAAGCCTAACATAATAGTTGACTAACAGGGCTTATTTTGGGAAGATTGAATCACCGCTGTGATTTTTAAGGACTCTAAACGATTACCGACCTGTGGGACAGTAGTGGGAGTCCGAGCCTGACACTGAATCAGTCGAAGCCACCCATAAAAGAATTCTTTTTAGGAGGTTTGCCATGGGGAACGTAATAAAGTGGGCGTCTATCGGATTAGGCGCGCTGGTCATCCTTATTGTGGCCGCGCTGCTGATCATACCCATGTTTCTGGACGCCAGGACTTTTCTGCCGGGCATCGAAAAAAGGGTGTCCGAGGCCACGGGACGTCCTTTTGAGATCAACGGTGATTTCAAACTCTCCCTCTTCCCAAACACCGGCTTGAGGTTATCCGACCTGCGATTGGGGAACGCGGAAGGTTTTCAGGAAAAGGATTTTGTAAGTGTCAAATCTGTTGAGATCAGGCTGAAACTCCTTCCCCTTATATCCAGAGATGTCCAGATAAAACGTTTTATTATTGAATCACCACGTATCTACCTTGAAAAGGCCAAAAATGGGCGGGGCAACTGGGAAGGAATGTTTGCGTCTGAAACCGAGGAATCTGCCGACACGCAAAAGGAGAAGGAAAAACCCGAGAAAGAGGACTCCGACAGTGGACTGCCCATAAAAAAACTCGCCGTAGGGGATTTCTCAATAAAAGATGGGCTAATCCAGTGGTTCGATCACAACAGTGGTAACAGGCAAGAGGTCAAAAATCTGACCATCAAGCTCAAAGATGTCTCTCTGGACGAGGCCATCGAATTTACTCTTTCGGCCGAGTATAATGACCAGCCTGTATCTCTAAAGGGCCGGTTCGGTCCGGTGGGAGAAGAGCCGGGCCAGGGTACACTACCCCTGGATCTGTCATTCAAGCTTTCGGACACCTTCGAAGCCGGTATAAAAGGCAGCGTGGAGGAACCCGGGTCGAAGCAGTTTTTCAATCTTTCGGTGGATATAGTCCCGTTTTCCTTGCGGAAATTGTTCGCAGCCTTTGACAGGGACTTCCCTGTGGAGACAGCCGATGCCAAGGTCCTCGAGCGCCTTTCCTTTCGGGCACAGCTTGAAGGAGACCCGGAGGCAGTCACCATAAAAAACGGAATCTTGGTGCTGGATGATTCCGAACTGGTTTTTTCAGGCCGGGCCAGGGATTTTTCCAAACCCGACGTGGCTTTTAAACTGAGTCTGGATCAGATCGATCTGGACAAGTACCTCCCTCCGGCTGTCGAAAAGAAAGAAGCTGAGGCAAAGAAAGAAGAAAAACCATTATCCTCAAAGAAAGAGGAAACAAACTACGAACCTCTGAGAAAGCTAGTACTCGACGGGACGATTAAAGTCGGTAAATTGAAGGTAAAAAACGCTTCTATGCAGAATGTGTCCTTAAAGGTGAGGGGACGGAATGGTCTCTTCAAGCTCGACCCCATCAGTCTTGAACTATATCAAGGTAAATCGAACGGCAGGGC
>JAZGHI010000200.1:0-4554 GCA_036480955.1 Candidatus Adiutricales bacterium | reverse complement strand
GAATCCAAGAGAATTGGGGGCTCTCTCGAGTTGAAACCGACAATTCATTAAAAATTCATTGAAAAAAGGCTCAAAATTGAAATCGGTCAGAAAAAATCGAGACAGTGATGTGTATAAGGAATATTTTTCGGCAGTCTCTCAGGTAGTTGCTAATGGGGCTTGGCTGTGGCATACCTCCTGTTCATGCACGTATTATTTATGACTATGTTATTGATTATCACCACAAGATATGGGCCTCGAATCTCAATTCTAAATTGCCATTAGCCCCTACTTTCCCTGCCATTTCGGGGGTCGCTTTTCACGAGCAGCCACCCGGGCTTCAGATACATCCGCGGTGTGGCTTGCCACCAGCCGCATGGTTTCCCCAAAGCGTACCGCTTCGACCCATGGCAAGCTGCGGCTCCGCACCGCCACCTCCTTTGTTGCCCGAACAGCCAATGGCGCCGATTTGCACAGGCGTTCCGCAAGCAACCGGGATTCGGCTATCAGGTCGTCGTGGGGAACCACCTTCCAGACCAGTCCCATCTCCCTAGCACGTTCGGCGTCCACAGCTTCTCCGATGAGCAGGAGTTCCATTGCGTCAGCCCAGCCGATGCGCATGGGCATGCGGATGGCGCCGACGATGGTGGGTACACCGATCCGAACTTCCGGGAACCCGAAGGTCGCTTTCTCCGAAGCGATAACGAAGTCACAAAATAATACCGCCGTCACCCCGTAGCCTAGGCACGGTCCGTTGATCGCTGCGATCGTCGGCTTAAAAAGCTCGAGCCCGCTCTCAAACGAATTGATGGTCGGTTTCTCCCAGAAGGTCCCGGCGAAGGTGCCTGCGGCACCACCTTCCTTGATGTCAGCACCGGCGCAGAAGGCCTGGCCGCTGCCGGTCAGGATACCGACCCATGCGTCTTCGTCGTCACGGAAGCGTAGCCAGGCGGCATTTAATTCGTCACGCATCTGGCCGTTTATGGCGTTCCGTCGCTCGGGGCGGTGATAGGTGATGGTGACAACATGGTCGTTCTTGTCATAAAGCACAGTTTCGGACACAGTGTTCTCCTTTTCGAAGCTTATCGCGTATTATACCACCCAAAGGGAATAGCAACCTGCGGGTTCTGTTGAAAAAATTAGTTCGGCCCACTATTTTTGTCAACCTTGTTTGATGTATGCAGAGAAATGGTAAACAATTATCATGGGCCATAGGATCAGAATACTGAGGTAGTTATAATCAGGTCAGACCAAGCTCCAGCCTCTCACTGATGCACGTATGAGAAACCCTGTACTCTGAATCGCCTACCCCCATATACTGTATAATCTCACCTCAGGCCGTTTAAACCAAAAACTCATTCAATTTGACAATCTCAGCCTGAATTACTATCCTGTACGATAAATTCCGTATTTCCCGTTGCGATAGATTGCAACGCAGTTATGAATTTATTCTCTTCGCCGACTGATTCGCAAAAAGCCGGGAGGAGAAATGGGAAAAACTAGAGAGACAATGATCTAAATGGTCCAGTCAATGAGGGCAGGTCATTCTAATGAAATAAGGAAGGTGTTTAATGAAGAGGCTGACTAAAAAACGGTTCTTAGATATCTGTAAATTCAATAAGTTAGGTGATCTGTGTTTACTAGATACGTACCTTAATTCTTTTTGGCCTCAAACCCCATCTGTTTGGGCAGCTCAAGGAGCCCCTGATTTTTTTAAAGTTCCTTCTTCAATACACCGTATTAACGAATTTTTTGGCTTCGAAACTATCCGGTGGCTAAGTGAAATCAACTCTGGATTACTAAGTGGAACTGTAGCAAAAGGTATTGGAGGAACCATAGTATTCGATTATGGTACTCCCGTTTCTCCAGTGTTTGAGTACCAAATGATCGACGAAGATGAACGAACCCTCACTTTTATAAATGCGAGTGGCCAAACAGAGAAAGTTCTAAAGGACAATTCCTTCAATATGCCTATGTACGTAGGTTGGCCAGTTAAGGACCGAGCTTCATGGAGGGAATTTAAAAAAAGACTGGACCCGAGCACACCAGAACGATATCCAGCTGACTGGAAAGCTTATGTCCTTGAAATTAGTAACTTAATAGAACCTGTAGTGCTTGAGGTTGGCAGTTTTTACGGTTTTATGCGGGAATGGGTTGGAAGCGAGAAAGTGTCTTATTTATTCTATGATGATCCAGGCCTCGTTGAAGAAATAATGGATACCATGCTCGAACTAGAAATTGAAATTATCAAACGTGTGTCAAAGGATATTAAGTTTGAGATGGCATCCTACTGGGAGGATATGGCGTATAAGGCTGGGCCTTTGATTTCACCTGATATGTTTCGCAAATTCTTGATGCCTCGCTATAAAAAATTAAATGAAGTACTCCACAGCATGGGCGTGGATGTGATATTCGTGGATAGTGATGGTAATCTAGATTTGCTAATCCCTCTCTGGCTAGAGAGCGGATGTAATTTTGTCTGGCCGCTAGAGGTGGCGGCTGGAAACGATGCGGTGGCCTTGAGAAAAAAATACGGAACAGATCTTATAATTGGAGGAAATATAGATAAGCGAGCACTTACCCGAGGAAAAAAAGCAACCAAGGATGAGATTATGTCAAAAGTACCATTTTTGCTTGAGCAGGGAGGGTACTTTCCAAGTATTGATCATCTTGTGCCTCCTGACATACCCTTCGAAGTTTATTGTTATTATATTAATCTCCTCAGGGAAATTGCAGGACTTGAAAAACTTCAATTCTAGTGGAAAATTTGGAAATGGTTTTTGTGATTTCAGCTTACGCAGGAGGTCTTGGCGAGATTATAAAGTTGAAAAGTTGGCAAATAATCGTTGTAACCATCTTAAGTTTCCGGAAGTTTCCAATATCGGAGGTATCTATAAGCAGGCAGGGAGGGAGCTATAGTTACTCTGGATGCACGTATTCTTGATTTTTTGATTTGCATCAGTAACCACTATATATAGTGCCCAGTCTCCATTTCAACCTTCCCTAAGACGCCAATCAATTTGACATTCCAAGCCCTTCTGGTTTATTCTAAGCGAACGTTCCACTCAATTTTTTTAATTTTACCTGAACTCTGACGGGATAATAAATATACCCAGATAATTTATGGTGGTTGAGATGCAGTGCCCTGAATGTCAGCACGAGAAACCAGACTCCGCGGTTCTTGGCATGAATTACTCGAGCTCCGATTTGAAACCCGTGTACTATATTCCAATCTATTAACTGATGAGGAGGAAATGAAATGGAGTACAAAACATTAATCATAGAGAGATCCGAACCGGTCCTTTCCGTCACCTTGAACCGTCCTGATAAACTAAACGCCATAAACAATGAGATTATCTCCGAATTACTCCATCTGTTTGGAGAACTCCGGGTGGACAACTCGATCCGGTACATAACTTTTACTGGAGCGGGCCGGGCCTTTTCCTCAGGGGCTGATATCAGCGGCCTTGGCGGGGATGATCCGCCGGACCAATACGAATTATACACCGGCGCCAGGCAGGCCCAGTTCCTGGGGCACGATTTCATGCGGACGCTGGAAAACATGGGACAGATTACCATATCAGCTATTAACGGGTACTCACTTGGAGCGGGTTTGTGCATTCCGATCGTTAGTGATTTCAGGATTGCCTCGGAAAAAGCTATTTTCGGTGTCCCGGAGACCGGCATCGGTATTTTCTATACCTGGGGCACTACGCCGCGTCTAACAGCCCTCATCGGCCCGGCCTGGACAAAGGAAATGATTATCACCAATGATTTCTACGACGCTGAAAAGGCTTTGTCCTGCGGTCTCGTTCATAAAGTAGTGCCGCATGAAAATCTGATGGACGCCGTATGGGAACTGATTGAAAAAATAGAATCCAAAGGCCGCATTGCCACCAGAATGGCCAAAAAGCTCGTAAACGCGGCCTCGGCGCCTAATATTGGCGATCTGTACGTCTGTGAACCCGAGCTGGTGGAGCGCTTGTATCTTTCGGAAGAACCGTCCGAAGGAGGCAGATCATTCGCCGAGCGTAGGCCGCCAAAATTTACCGGAAGGTGAGTCAAAGGCCCGTCTCAGGTTTCTCTATTCGGGTAGTGCCGTAATAGCAGGCTTAAGGTTTTATGGTAAGCTGGATTAAAAATTGACAAAAAAGTCCCATGGAGTATTAGGCCCGCATAAGGAATAATCATTTCAAACCATTTTCTATCGAAATACAAACTAACAAAGTGTGAATTGTTTGTTCTCATGTTTGAAGAATCACGGTTACTTGAGTAATTCGGCCTAATCATCGGCGGAGTCTATAATTCCGCGGGATTTAGAGCCGGAAAGGAGAAGCGCATGGCCAGCATTGAGTATGTCACCTGTTTGAACAAGTCGTACCAGAGTCAGGGTTTTCCGGAGTATAAGTGGTCGGTCTATGATTCGGCCCCTTTCACACCGTTGACCCAACCTTTGAACCGGTCAAAAGTGGGCCTGATCAGTTCCGGAGGCATTTTCGAGGAGGGCCAGGAACCTTTTAACGGTTGGGCGGTGAACGATTTTTCCCTGAGAGTCATCCCCATCGATACGCTCTT
>JAZGHI010000199.1:0-2296 GCA_036480955.1 Candidatus Adiutricales bacterium | reverse complement strand
ACAAGCCGGAATTGAAGATTGAAGATTGAAGATTTGTGGATGTCGCTTCACTCCGTCATTATTAAAATGGAGCGTTCGAACCGGTCATTTGATCCTGTCGTTAGATCCTGAGGTTCTCGAAGGGAGGCTCTCGACGGGAAGAATGCCTCTCCGAGCCGTAGGCTTAAATATTCAATATTCAAATGACCCAAACAAAAAAAGTTGAACGCTCGCTCAGATTCCTCTGAAGCTTTGATGGATAAGGATTTACAAAGATGCCCAAAAATTTCTTGCCACTAAAAACAACAAATTTACAGCTAAGGAACTAAAATGCCTAAAATTTTGGTGTCGCTACGCTTCGTCTTTTTATGAACGGCTATTTGGCGTGTAGAAAATCGGGTATTAGAAACATAATTTTTACGTAACTTGGGTTTTAAATTTATCTCTTTTGGAGTTTAATTGCCCGCAGCTGGCTGCAATCAAACGATAGAAATCAACTTCTTAATACACCGCGGCTTGTTACGAGTAGGTTCATTAAAATCGACAGTATACCGTAATTTTAGGCATTTCTTTGGTGGGATAGGTTTTTATATTGGAGACAATATCGGTTCCGCTCAAGCCTACCCATCGTTGAAAAGGTAAATTGGACTGCTCCAGGCCTGGGATCCGTCTTCCAGGGTGAGACAAACCCAAAGGGGATTGTCGCCCTTCGGTCTGAGGGCTACCTGAATTTCGGTTTCGTATTGTTGGGGCAGGTTATTGTCAGGCAAACGAAACACCCGGATACATCTCCCCAGGCCGCCCGCCTCCATTATCGTTTCCGCCATATTCAGATCGGATAACTTCTCTGTAAGCGTTCCATGATTGGTTTCGATTTCCAAGTGTGCTTCGGGGCTCTCATCGAGCCAGACATCAAAACCGCCGAAGTTGCCGGTGGTGATGGCATCCCAGACCACCGTGTCGTTGTTAACCGTTTCAAATTGCCTTTCCTGATTCCAGGCATTTAACCCTTGCCAATGCCGGATGGCAGCCTCCTTAAATCTGGCTTGTCCGCGCCAGATTGTCTCTCTTCTCCGGCCGCGGTATTCGGCACCGCTCCAGATGACCCGGATCCGCGCTCCCAAATCCTTGGGGCCATATCCCCGGATTGTTTCCAGGACTTCGGTCCCGTTTCTAATCTCGATCCGCTCAATACCTGCCTGGGTGACCGCCTCAATCCGAAGCACTACGGTTAGGTCCGCAGTATGAGCGATGTCACCCATCATGACTTCCCGCGTTTTATGAGGTTTGGTATTTTTGAATACATTAGGATCGCGGTCGAAAACGAGTCCCTCGGTCGGGAACCTGGCCCTAACGTCCAGATGCAATCGGGTGCCGGTGGTACCGTAGTGGTGGCGACGCCTCAGGCACTCGAATATCCCATCCCGGGTCAACGCTTCAGCCAGGAAGCAGGTCAGACCGCCGTACGCGCCGAACGTCGAAGCGCCAGGATAGCTGGCTCCGGGACGACCTTTGTGGTCGTCGCTGTTGCAGACCACGCCCACCCGATGACCCAGCGAAAAACAATCAGCCATCAGCCATTCAAAGGTTCCCCAGGCCGAGTGAATCTCCACGGCCGTCTCAATGGAGGGGTCGTGGGCGAATGCAACGTTGGCGTACCGTCCGCCGACATGAGCATAGGCCAGGCAATCCTCATCGGCCAGAACCTTAAAGAGCATTTGAGCGTCGGGGGCATCGGTTTTGATATCCGACCGGTCGGTTAAGAGGGCGTGGGAGGACCGCCGCATAGGTCGCCCCTCGGTCTTAAAAAAAATATTCCGGTCACCGCCGACTCCGGTGTTGCCTGACCATTCGTAGCCGGGGAAAGTGACGAAACGTCCGTCTTCCTGAAAGGCCTTGGTCAATTGGTTCAGATATTCCCAGAAGGCTTGGTTAACCTGAAAATCATTGGCCTGATGACTGGTCACATCCAAAAAGGCCATGTCGCGCGCGAATTGGAAGTACTCTTTGGCTGCACCGACGCCGATAGATTCACCACTCTGGCCGTGGAGATCACCCCAGAAGCCGGCCCGTTCGCCCGCTTTGACCACCATGGGGTTGGATTCGACCACCGGCCGGCCGGCTTCATCCAAGACCTCGATCCGCAAAACGCCCTCATGGGTTACCTTCAGATTTTCCAGGCTGACCGATTTTTGGCCTTGCGGGTAGTCGAGCCGTTCGGGCAGGCCGTCCACCGGCAGGTTGGCGACCAACCGGAACCGGCCCCGGGCCCTGGGAGTCGGGTTGCCCCAGGAATCTTCAGCCTTGAGGCCGAAGC
>JAZGHI010000198.1:0-3188 GCA_036480955.1 Candidatus Adiutricales bacterium | reverse complement strand
CCGCCCAGGCATCCGGCCTGGCAGGTACCAGGTAGGTCTCCACGCCTCCCAGAGAAAGACTTACCGAGGCTTAGGCTGCGGCCGGGGCCAAAAAAATCGAGGCTGCCCGAATTCGGGGTGTCAGCCGGGTTACCCTCTCGAAATGGCTTAAAAACCATAACATCCAGATGTAATTCGTTGAAAAATTTGCCTGACAAGGGACAACGACTGGAAACGGGATCATCACGAGGGGAATGTCTTTCGTGTCCACGGGAATCCGCTTTAAACCAAACACCCAGCGGACTTCTAAAAATAAAAGGCTCGAAATTACCACCCCTTTTTTCTTGCCCAGGTATCCTTATTGTGGTAAATAGATAAAATCTTTAGCTTAAAAACCGTTTAGGGAGGCATCATGAAGAAAAAGGCTCAGCAAAAGGTGAAGCCTGGAAAAAATATTAGTGCCATCATCGGTCTTGGTACTGAATTTAAGGGCCAGCTTCTTTTTGATGGCGTAATCCGCTTGGACGGGCGGTTTTCGGGTGAAATCGAGTCGTCTGGGACGCTGATCATCGGCGAAACTGCTCATGTGAGCGCTGAGATAAAGGTTGACACCGTAATTGTCAGCGGTGAGGTCCATGGAAATATAATCGCGCAGAATCGGGTCGAATTTCACGCCCCGGCCAGGCACTACGGCAATATCGTCTCCCCTGTCTTGATCATCGACGAAGGCGTACTCTTTGAAGGGAATTGCGAGATGTCCGAGATGGCAGGAAAAGAAGGCGGAGACTCTGCCGTCACCTTTATTAGCAAAGAGGGAGAGAGCCAGGAGGATCATGAGATAATCTGATCCGCGCTCAAAACCTTGTACCAAAAAGGTCACCGCCTGTTTTTAGACACCAGACTTTCGGTTCGATCACACTATCAAGCAGATAAACATCCATAACTTAACAATCATATTAGATTTTTCACTATCACTCTTCCCGCTTGTGAAAGAGGATTTCAAAAGAGTTTGACATCATCAGGGAAATGGGGTAAAAGACACGGGTCAGTTCGGCGTTTATTGGGCTGAAAGTTTGTAAAAAAAATCACGAGCTCGAAAAAATCGGGGCCTTACTTCCTCACCAGGGTACTTTCAACGCGACAGAAGTCAGTTCGAGGTAAAAGCATAAATGGTTGCTATAATTCCCGATTGGTCCGTATTTATCCAAGTGGTGAATTTTCTGCTAGTCATTATCATTCTCAATCACTTCCTTTTCCGGCCTATTCGTGGAATAATTCAAGAACGAAAAGAAAAGATTGAAGGTTTCGAGTCTGATATTGAGCAGATATCGAATAAGGCGGATGAACGCGGCCAAGAGATTGAATCGCGCCTCGCCGCCATGAGGCGCGAAGGTTTTGATCAGAAGGAAATTGTCAAAGGACAAGGCCTGGAAGATGAGAAGAGAATAATCGATCGGGCCAATGATCAGACCGAAGAGGCCATGAGAAGGATCACCGAACAGATTACTGAAGAAATCGGTGCGGCCAGAGAGGAATTAAGGGCCGACTTGGAAACCTTCTCCCTGGAATTGGCCCAAAAGGTATTAGGACGGAGCCTCTCATGAACAGAATGAAACCTCGCGGTCACCGTCCCATCCTGCTTATTTTCTTTATAATTATCTCTCTTTCCATATTTGGACCGGGTTTGGCCTGGTCGTCTTCCGGGGGCTCCAGTGAGGGTCATGATGAGGCCGTTGAAGAATCTCATGGAGACGAATCCGGAGACCATGATGGCGGTGGACTTTCCGCGAAAAGGCTATGGGATCTCGTTTTTCGGGCCATGAACTTTTTGGCCGTAGTTATCATCTTATTTTTTGTCCTCAGGAAGCCTATCAGCCGGTTTTTCGGAAACCGGCGGGAAGAAATAGCTGAAAACTTGGCCGACCTGGAAAGAAAGAAGGGTGAGGCTGAGGAAAACTACGCCAAACTGGAGAGCCGGCTGGCTGAACTCGAAGCCGAACGGGAGACTATTTTAGCTGAATATATTTCCGACGGTGAAAAAGAGAAAGAAAAGATCATAGCCAACGCCGAGGAGATGTCCTCACGGATCCAGGCTCAAGCTGAAAAGGCCATTGAGCGGGAGATTAAAAGTGCCAAAGACGTTCTGAAGCAGGAGATCGCGGAACTCGCGGCGTCACTGGCGGAGGGATTGGTGAAGGAGAACATAACCGACCAGGATCAAGAACGCCTGGTTGAAGAATATCTGGATAAGGTGGTGACGAATTGACCAGCCAGATTATCGCCCGACGATATGCAAAAGCCCTGCTGGCCATTGGCCGGGATGATGGAGATTACGCCGAATATGGGCGGGAATTAGCGACCTTCGCGGAAATAATGGGCATGGCCGATTTAACCCCGACCCTCAGCAATCCCATTTATCCTAAAGCCAATCGCCGCGCTATTTTGGACAGTATCCTGGATAAGGTGGAACCTTCTATTATTGTCAGAAATTTTCTGGGCTTGCTTATGGAAAAGGACCGGATCAGTCTGATCGATTCTATTAACGATTATTACCTGCGGCTGGTGGACGAGATCAATAACATAGAAAGGGCCACGGTCATCTCGGCCAAACCGCTTTTAGAAACTATCCAGGACCGGGTGAAGGCCTCGCTCGAGGCCATGACCGGGAAAACCATCCTCCTCGAAGTAGAACAGGATGAGGAAATAATTGGTGGAGTCATAGCTCGAGTTGGAGACTTGACGCTGGACGGCAGCGTCAAAACGCAGCTTCAGAATTTAAAAGAATCTTTGATCAAGGGGTAATTTCCTATGGAGATCAGGGCAGAAGAAATAAGTGACATCATAAAAGGGCAAGTCAAGGACTACGAGAAAAAGGTCGAGATTTCCGAGACCGGTACCGTTCTTTCCGTCGGCGACGGCGTGGCGCAGATCTATGGCGTCGAGAAGGCCATGGTCATGGAACTTCTGGAGTTTCCAGGAGGCATGATGGGCATGGTCCTTAACCTCGAGGAAGATAACGTGCGAGTGGCCGTTTTGGGCGATGTCGAACACGTCAAGGAAGGGGACATTGTAAAGCGGACCGGACGCATCGCGCAGATTCCAGTGGGCGACGCCATGCTCGGCCGTGTCATCGATCCGGTGGGGAGCCCGATCGACGGGCAGGGTGATATCGAGGCCACAGAATTCAGCCGGATCGAGGTTATCGCTCC
>JAZGHI010000197.1:0-7296 GCA_036480955.1 Candidatus Adiutricales bacterium | reverse complement strand
GCTGGTCATGAAATCGGTTCGAATGGAAAACAAGGGTGAGTATTCAGATCCTAACAGCCAAAAAAGTAGTCCGAGAGAGTATTGGCTACAAATCCGAGCCCTCCCCGCTCGATCCTGCCTGCATCTTAGGCATGGTCAAAGCTCAGCGAGGTGTTAAACTATCAGATATTTCCCGATGGGATTTTACGTTTTTTGAAGGACTGAGCCGTCCACCGTATAGAGAGGAAGGGCCCTTCTGCGGAATAGGAGGGCCCTAGAATTTTTTTATTTGGATGGCTATGGTTTTAGTGGATGTTGATACTGTCGCATTCTCCACTGATCCCGCCTTTCCCGGGCCTTTTTTAGCCAGCGTTTCTTCACCTGGGCGATCGTCTTTTTTTGTTCATCTGTCAATATTTTCTCGATGGCCTTTCTCGCTTTCAGGCGTTCGACAAAAATCTTTCCCTGGTTCATGGACCTTTTCTTGATATTTTCTTCTAGGGCCGTGTAGTCGGGAGTTTCGACATCAAAAAGCCTCTTTGATTTCAAGCTGAGCTTTTGATTCTCAGTCCTAAGGGCAAGAAGCATATCTTCCAGGTCAAAGGAAATTTTCTTGATTTCGGTCAACTGTTTATCCGTTATCTTCAAATAATCCTTCATTCTTTTCAGCATATAATACTGGGCCAACGGTGACCTGAGCCGTTGCACAATTTTGCGTCGTGACTGGTGCTGCCGCTGCTGAGGGTTTTGAGCAAAGGCGCCGATAGTGGTGATAAGAAGCATGACCAGGGTTAGTAACGCTGCCGTTGTAAGTCTTTTTTTCATTTTTCATCCTCCCTCGTACAGATTTTCAATCTCAGACTCGGTTTTGCCTTATTAATTTAGTTGCCGGCGTGACTCGAATGGTTACAAAAAAGCGAGTGCCTTGGCGAGCGGAGTTATCTTTCTTGACAATTACCGGGGATTGAGAGAAATTTAATTATCTAAACCACTTGGCTTCAGTATTTTATGATTCTGATTCAATTAAAGAAATAAATTGAGAATAACAATCGGAAGAATCCTGAAACGGTGGATAGTGTAAGGCGGGTTTTCTTGTGCGAGAATCCAGACACCGAAATGGAACCAAATTATTTATCTAGTACAAGAGGTGATAACAGATGAAATCTCACCTGATTCTTTGCTCGTCAGTGTTAATAATGGCCTTACTGGCAAGCCCGCTCTGGGCCGCTGAAAAGAGACTGACTATAATTCATACTAATGACCTTCATTCGCAATTGTTGGGACATTCTCCGAATATAGACTATACACCATTGATTACCGGGGATGATACAACCGTGGGCGGGTGGGCCAGGATCGCGACTGTGATCGAAGCGGAAAAAAAATCACGCGACAATCCGACACTAGTCCTCGATGCCGGTGATTTTTTAATGGGTTCGTTGTTTCATATGGTCAGCCGGGAGGAAGCTATTGAATTGAAACTCATGAAGGAAATGGGCTATGAAGTAACAACTCTTGGAAATCACGAGTTTGACCTGAGACCGAATGGATTGGCCCGGATACTCACCTCTGCCGTGGCTGATGACCGAGCGCCGGAAATAGTTTTATCAAACGCGATCTTTAATGACGAAGACGAAGATGATGACACACTCGAAGAACTGTTCAAGAAACGGATTGTGAAACCTTATACGATTCTGGAAAAAAACGGCATTAAGATAGGGATTTTCGGGCTTATGGGCGCGGACGCAGCCGAGAAGGCCCCTTTCGCCTCGCCTGTGGAGTTTGGGGATATTTACGAGCTTTCGCGTTCAATGGTCTCTCTTTTAAAAGAAAAAGAACATGTGGATTTAATAATCTTACTTTCCCACAGCGGTCTTGGGGGAGACCTGGACTCTTCAGAAGATATGACTCTGGCCCGGCAGGTACCGGGTATTGATGTTATCATAAGCGGGCATTCTCATACCAAACTCGTCCAACCGGTTGAGGTCAATGATACCATTGTGGTTCAGGCTTCAGCCAATGGTACTCATGTCGGCGTTTTAGACCTTAAGATAGGGGATAGCGGGGTCCAACTGGACGCATACAAGCTTGTTGAGATAACGGATGAAATCCCAGGTCATGCCGGTATAAGCCGATTGATCGACCAATATGTGAGATTTATTGACGAGAATGTCCTGAAGGCGGTCGGCCTGAGGTTTTATCAGGTAATTGCTCAGACCGATTTCGATCTGACCATGGGACTGGAAGAATCCAACCTCGGTAACCTGGTGACCGATTCAATCCGATGGTATTTAAATGGCATCGAATACGACAAAGACGATCCACTTTCCAAGGTCCGGGTAGCCGTTGGTTCAAACGGAGCCATTAGAAGCCCGATCCTCAAAGGTAAGACAGGCCGGATCACGGTTTCCGATCTGTTCAATTCCGTGCCGCTCGGCGTCGGCTGGGACGATTCCATGGCTTATCCTCTGGTATCTTTTTATATCTATCCGTTTGAGATTAAAAAGGCCCTGGAGGTCCTGACCACGATCGCGGGCCTCAAGGGTGAGGACTATTTTCTACAGATCTCCGGGCTCAAGTTTAAATACAATCCTTACCGGATGCTCTTTGACCGTGTAACGGACATCTGGATCGAAGAGGATCCGGGGACATACGCGCCGCTTGATTATTCCGGCTCTAGTACAACTCTTATTAAGGTCGCGGCCAATATCTACAACACGGCGTTTCTTAAAATTGTCGGGGATTACACGTTTGGCATTTTAAACATCATCCCCAAGGATAGATCCGGCCGGGCCATCAATGACTTGGCTGAGGCCAGAGTGGATGCGGACAAAACCCGGGCGGGGATTCAGGAAGTAAAAGAGTGGAAAGGCCTCATTGAGTACGTCATGACCTTTGAAGATTCCAACGGAGACGGTCTGCCCGAAATACCCGAGAGATACAGGTACAAACAAGGCCGGATAATGAAGGAGGCCAGTTTGAATCCCATATCATTACTGGTAAGGGCTGACTATATTACCTGGTTCGCGCTGGTTGTAATCGTTCTCATGGCCGGTTTACTGGCTCTCGTCACCTATTTCATTTTCCGATTATTTCGGCCAAGAGTGAGGACTTGATCCCTAACTTTTGCAGCAAAACTATCTGGTCGCATATCAGGTTTACTAATTCGAAATGGCTAATGGTATCAGGCAGAGTTACAGAAAACAAATCAACCCATAAAAAATAAGCCGGTCAAAAGTACCGGCTTAAAATTGAAAGGAATGTTTAAATAATCACGGGCTCGTTTAATTAAGCTCGAGCATCCCCCATTCTTTGAATTCGGCTATGATCCCTTCCGCTTCTTCTATCATTTTATCGACATATTCTTTTACCGTGGGTATGGTCTCAATTACGGCTGCGGCCAGGGAATGGGCTCCGCCATGTTCCATCCGATAAATTTTTTGGCGATGATCGGCGTCTGTTATCTCCTGCTTTACAATCATGTTCTTGAGAGTATCCGATACCTGGAATTCCTGGGTGGCCATGAAAGAAGTCCCCATGTATATTCCTGACGCGCCCATAGCCAGAGCGGCCACGAAACCCCTGGCGTCACCAATACCACCCGCCGCGATAAGAGGAACGTCTACCAGCCGTCTGGTGGCAGTCATGTTAATCAGGGTTGAATTCTGGAGCGGGCTTTTGTAACCTGTCCCCTCCAGACCCACCAGGACGATGGCGTCCACACCTTTTCCAGCAATTGATATGGCGTGCTCGATGGTGGCGCATTTATGAATCCAATTACAACCGGCCGCCTTACACCTTTGGCCGATAACCGAACCATCATAGGCTGAGGTGAAGATGGTTTGTATTCCCTCATTCAGGGTTATCTTGACGTATTCTTCATGGTAATCATTGTCAAACTGGGTACCTTTCATTAAAGTGAAATTCACGGCAAAGGGTTTGTCGGTTTTTGCTTTCGCGTCCTGTATATCCTGTTGAAACTCGTCCGGATCCTTGTACGAAATAGTGGTAAGGATTCCCAAAGCCCCGGCCTCTGAGACTGGGACGGCAATACTCGACGTACCTGTCCCTTTTATCCCGAAAGCCCCCTGGATAATGGGGTATTTTACACCGAGCATACGAGTAAGGACGTTATCGAATTTCATGATGCCTCCTTAGATTTAGAAATGAGAATGATTTTTAAAGTTATTACGCGTTTGAAAATAATGGTTAAAAGTAGGACATCATCCGTCGGGGTGTCAAGGTAAAAAAAGGCGTCTGTTCCTGGTCGCGGCTCTGGTCGCGGCCCTGGCGGTGAGCGTGCTATGGTGGTAGAGTAACAGGGCCGGAGAACGGTGTTGAATCAAAAGCCTATCTTGAGGAAGGTTTAGAAATGATTGATATTTCCGAAATTGACCACACGTTTTTAGACAGGCCGGAAATACTGATGATGCTGTTTCATCCCCGGGAAGAGTATGGGGAACCAATCCACATGGAAAACGTTTTCGATTTATTAATATCTGTGGAGGATGGAGTCGAAATAGGGGCCAGATTTTTCATTTCCGGGAAACAGGCGCCAAATATTTTATTTTTCCATGGCAACGGAGAAATTGTCTCCGATTATAATGACATGGGAGCTCTTTATAACGAATTCAACATAAATTTTTTGCCCGTTGATTACCGGGGATACGGCCGCTCCACCGGAAGCCCTACCATCACCGCCATGATGCGGGATTCCCACATGATATTCCAATTCGTATCGGATTGGCTAAAAAGAGGAGATCACACCGGCCCTTTGATAATAATGGGCCGTTCCCTGGGAAGCGCTCCGGCTCTTGAATTGATATCGCATTACCAGGAACAAATAGAAGGCCTGATAGTAGAGAGCGGATTCGCAACTTTAGGACGGCTTTACGACACCTTTGGCCTCGAGGCGACCGAGGATCAGCAGAATAGTTTGAGCAATGTTTTCAAAATACGTTCTTTCCATAAAACCACTCTGATCATCCACGGTGAAAATGATACCATTGTCCCCTTTTCAAATGGCCAGGGGCTTTATGAGGCGAGCGGTGCTAAGGGAAAACGTCTCCTGAGAATCCCGGGCGCCGGGCACAATGATCTGCTCGTTATAGGTATGATTCCTTACATGGAAGCGGTGACCGAGCTTGTAGATCAGGTTATGAGAGGATTCTAGGTTCAGATTAGCAACCGTCCAGGTGGAAATTCAGTCAAGCCGGGGAATTTACGAAACCGGCTTTTTGGACACTATCGGTGTGAACTTTCGGAACATTTGTCAGTAATTTTTAAATATTGAGGATGATGGTGCCAGAATATTATTGTATCCTCTTTTCTATTTCGCGGCAGATGTGGTCGGCGAAGGCCATGGAGGCGGTAAAAGCAGGTGAAACCGCGTTCAGCACGTGGAATGATTTTTCGTCGCCTTCCAGGCAAAAATCCATGACCAATTTTTTTTTGCGTGTATCCAATAACTGGGCCCGTATGCCCGGTTTCCCCCATTTGGTATAGTTTTCAGGCTTCACACCTTCCAGAAGGTAGGAGGCCTGTTGAACCAGAAACGGCCGGTAATATTTTTTTATTTCCGTCAGGGCCATCTTTTTAAAATCAAAGTTTGAGTTCAATAATAGATTAAATTCGGAAAACATTATCTCCATGAATTCTCCAAGGTTGAAGTTACTTAGTCCTGTGTAATTTTCCCTCCAAAATGCGGGAATGGCGGTCGGGCCAATCTTGATTCTCCCGTCAATAGCTATAGTAAAGTGGACTCCCAGGAATGGATAGTTTAAATCCGGTACAGTGTAGACATGCAGGCGAAGCGTTTCGGGCGGCAGGTCCGAATATAGGTAAAGCCCTTTAAAAGGGAGTATTTTGTAGTGCCGGGCAAATCCAAAATCTCGGGCGATTCGATCCGCGTACAAACCGGCCGCATTAATCACGTATCCCGCTTCGATCGTGCCGGAGGATATATTTATCCGGCCGTTTTGCCGGTTTAAGTATTTAGTCCCGGTTTTACACCGAATGCCCATGGCTTGGGCGTCACTTACCAAAGACGATACGACTAGTGAAGGATCTATAACAGCGGTATCCGGAGACAAAAGGGCCCGATCCACGGTCCTGACTTTGGGTTCGATCTCCTGAACCTGTTTGACGTCTAATTCCAGGAGATTGATACCATTACTTTGTCCCCGCCTGTAAAGCTCGTCAAGGCCTGCCAGGTCTTCTTCGGTTTTCGCCACCACCAGCTTACCGCACTTGTTCAGCGGAAGCCCTTTTTCGAGGCAATAATCTCTTAATAGTTCATTACCTTTTTTTGTGAATTTTGCTTTCAGGCTATCAGCGGTATAATAGAATCCAGCATGAAGAACACCACTGTTCCTTCCACTTCCATGGCTGGCGTATTCTTTCTCCTTCTCAATCAGAAGAATGTCCGCATCAGAAAATTTACGTTTCAGGGCCAGGGCGGTAGTAAGACCGATAATACCACCTCCGATAATTAGAAAATCGCATCTTTTAAAATCACGCATCCCCTTGTTACCTTTCGGTTTTATCTGGATTCTTTCGTTTTTCCGGCTTAGGCTCAAATAGTTGACAGGGCAATCCAGATGAATTAAACACCTCGCGCCAGGGTATCAGCTTCGATTTGAAGTTCAGACTTCGACATGCGTACGGCCTAACCGGGTCCCAGGTGATTTCCAGATAAAGGCATTTAAAACAGTCAATTCGAGCCACAGCACTATCCTTCAGTGGATTAAAGCTACCAGGAAACAAGAGGTGAAACAAGTATGAATTGCCGAGGTGCATATTCAATGAGATACGCACATAAGGGAGGAGCTTTTCGATTAAGTGGAAATTTTTTATCTTGTATCCCCTTAATTTACGTGGTAAATTAAGAACATAAGTTCTACTGACCGGAACAGATTTCGGAAACATTCATGGTTTTTATCCATCTTAGGTCTGGCAAGGCCGGGATTATGCTTAAATATATTCCATTTACATCGTCTCTGAATTATGACGGGCCAGGCCAAGTCCTTTTATCTACTTGATTTTAAAGCATAAGAGTGTTATCAAGTGGGGTAAACTACCGGAAGAGGATTGATATGAGAAGAAAAAGCACGGTCACTGCCTTATGCCTGTTTCTGCTTTTCATGTTTGCCTTGCCACCCGTGGCTGAAGCATTTTTAGGGCGGAAGAAGAAGATAGGGTCGGCAACGGTGGTAAAAGGCAGGGTCTGGGTGACTCGGGAAAAGAAGTTTAAATCAAATAGAGTGAGACTGGGTACCCCAATATATCAAAACGACCGGATAAGGACAGAAAACAGAGCCA